>CAYVQU010000005.1:0-71166 GCA_964453155.1 uncultured Anaerolineales bacterium
TGCTTGGGGTTGGTGTGTGATTTTGTTTCACCCCCGAATCATTGAAAAGATACTGAATATGCTTAAAAAGCAAACGCCAGAGTGAGGGGGGCACCCTGGCGTTTGCAGCCTATATAATAACATTTTTCTAAAAAAAATCAAGGATGTTATTGTTGCAATTTCATTACAATTGTCTATAAAATAAGCAGAAAAAAAAGCCACCGAGAAATCGGTGGCTCGTGTGCCAAAGGTGGGAGTCGAACCCACACTCCCGTGAAGGGAACTACGCCCTGAACGTAGCGCGTCTGCCTGTTCCGCCACTTTGGCTTGCAGGCGATATTTTACACTGAAATTCTGGTTTGTCAACCAAGTGTATTGACCAACCAATTTTCCCATTTGCCCCTTTTCTGGGGCATGCTATAATCACCGCAAGGATAAAAGATGGGCACCTTTTTTAATCAAGTTTTCAATTTAGTCACCACTTCACCCGGTAATTTGATTTTCCATGTAGTTGTGGCATTTTCAATCGCGGGTGCCTTGCAAGCTGCCATGAGTCTCTGGCGAGATCAAGAATTTCCGCAAGGGCGACGTATGGTTATTGGGCTGAGTTTGCTCCTTGGTCTGCGTTTCTTTGCATTCTTGCTTGCAGGATTGGTTAACCTGAACCTGTTCAACTCTGAAATACTCTTACCGGTACTCGATCGCGCCATTACAACCCTTAGCCTGGTATTGATCATATGGTTATGGGCATTTCCAGAACCAGCTCGCAAAGCCGATGCTGCGACTGGGTTATTAGGGTTGTTTATCCTGGTACTCTTTCTATTAAATTGGGTTTGGCGCGGCTCCCAAATAGAAATTCAAACATTCAATGCTACGCTGGCTAATTCCGGGTGGGAAATTTTGACCCTCATTTTGCTCATCGTTGGCAACCGAATATTGGTCATGCGCCGTCCAAATGGCTGGGGTTTTGGCCTGGCAATGATGGTTATCGGGATTCTTGGGCATTTACTCCATTTGCTGTTCCCAGATACTACCAGTGATTTTGCCGGGGTGGTCCGTCTCTTTGACATGGCTAGCTTCCCAATGTTATGGGCCTTACCCAATCGATTTAATGCCCCCATCGAAACACCACCAAAATCACAACCAGTAAAAACAATTCCTGAAAAAGAACACCGTCCGTACGCGATTGAGCCAGGTGTTTTCGCATCAATCCTAGCCTTGTCTAAAGGTAATTCGCAAACCGAAAATTGTCTAAATATTTCTAGAACCATCGCTGAAGCAATCCTGGCAGATATCTGCATCATATTCAATCCACCTACCGAAACTGGAACAGTTAATATCCGTTGTGGCTACGACCTGATTCGAGAAACCGCAGTTGACGGGGCCACTCTAGATTCTGGAAAAATTCCAATGCTGGTTTCAGCGATGCAGCGTTCGCGCCCTTTGCGGTTACCAGCCAGCAGCACTTCGTTGGATTTGTTTAGTATTGGTGAAGTTCTAGGTTTAGGTCGAACTGGACATCTATTAGCAGCGTTTGTACCTGACGAAGAAGGCGATCACCCTTTAATTGGACTGGCATTACTCTCGCCCTACTCGGATCGGAGATGGAATCGCGCCGATCAAGCCTACCTGAACAGCATTGCCACCAACTTGGCGCCAATCTTGCACCAAAATACGAGCCAGGTTGATATGTCTGGTGATCTAGAAGCTGCGCAGGAAAATGTAATTACCCTCAAAAATCTACTTACCGAAACCCGGACAGAAAATGAAGGTTTGAGGGCAGAAATCAGTTCGATTAGTCAACATGCGGTTCAGCAAAATGAAAAAGAAATGGCTGAACTACTGGCAGTTCAGGAAAAATCGCAAGAGATCTCTGAACGACTACGCGTAGAGAATAAGCGTCTTGAAAGTTTGGTTGAGGAACTTGTTGCTGAATCGAAAGCTGCTTCACAAGCAGAGAGTTCAAACTCAGATCAAGCTGAAGCTGAACTTAAATTGGCTTTACAAGAAATTGGACAGTTAAAAGATCAACTGACTGAGGCCGATCAGCGCTTAATGACTGCCCAACAAGAGGCTCCGAATACAGAGAATTTGTCAGAAGATCAGATAGAAGTCTTTATGTCAATTGCCCAAGAACTCCGCCAACCAATGTCTTCCATTATGGGATACACCGATCTAATTCTCGGCGAATCGGTGGGCATATTGGGTGCTTTACAACGGAAATTTTTGGATAGAATTAAAGCTTCGACCGAACGAATGGATACGCTCTTAGATGATCTGTTTCAGGTCGTCACCCTGGATACGGGTGGATTGGAATTACGTCCCGAAGCCGTGGACCTTGGACGGGCAATCGACAAAGCCATTGCAGATACCCGGGCTCAACTGCAAGAACGCGGCATCGTTTTGCGCCTCGATTTTCCTGAAACGATGCCCTTCCTTTTGGCCGATTATGATGCACTCCAACAAGTTCTGATTCAACTCCTTAAAAATGCCGGTACTGTAACCCCAATAGATGGTGAAATCTTCTTACGGGCCAGTATTTACCCCACCGATGATGAACAAGATTATGTTTTGATGCAGGTATCGGATCAAGGGGGCGGAATTCCTAAAGAAGATTTGCCGCGCGTTTTCTCTCGGCTCTACCGGGCTGATAACCCCCTCATCCAAGGGGTTGGCGATACAGGAGTGGGGTTATCCATTGTTAAGGCTCTGGTAGAAGCGCATAATGGTCGTATTTGGGTGGATACCGAAATGGGGAAAGGCTCAACATTCAGTTTGTTAATCCCTCTTTCTACAGAAACATCGCTGGCTGAGGCTCAATCGCCATGAATCCACGCCGCGAGCTGATCACTGGGCTCCTGGCGGCACTCCTATCGCTAAGCATTATTTCTGGGAGTTTCGCAATATCCTTCGCTGAGAGTAAAACCGAAGTATTCCAAGATTCCCCTGCATCTCCGACTTTGCCGGCTTCGGCCACTCCCACTGAAATCATCAACACCCCTGCCCCAGGTGAACCAACTTTAACGCCATCCAACACACCTCTACCAGTCACTGCAACCCTAATTCCAACCGAACTTAGCCCCACCCCAGCCTGCAACTATCCAGAAGATTGGATCGCGGTCATTATCACGCCGGGCGATACCTTAGAAAGCTTAGCCGAAACATTCCAATCCACAGTCGCCGAATTAGAAACCGGGAATTGCTTACTGATTGACACATTAATGCCAGGAACAATTTTCTATGTTCCTGAGCTGAGGGCCTCCCTAACGCCCACAAAAACTGCTCCCCGGCGGCCTACTGCTACACGTTGTAGCGGTCCACCTGCAGGTTGGGTGAGATACACTATCCAACCAAAAGATACACTCTATTCACTGCAAAACACTGGCGCCACCGTCAGTCAAATCCAACGTGCCAATTGTATGGGTTTCTCAACATCGTTGCGAGTAGGCGAGCAATTATTTTTACCCAGCCTCCCACCGACCCACACGGTTGAACCAACCCAAACTCCACTACCAACGAATACTGCAGCACCAACGGCAACCGCAACGACCGTTCATCCAACAGATACAGCTACACCGGGCAATACTGAAACACCAACCGACACCCCCATTCCCACCGAAACAGCTACCGAGAAACCACTCCCGACCAGTACGAACACCGATACGCCAGAACCAACTGTCACCCCAATAACTCCCACGCCAACCCCTTAATTCGTGGAATGTTGAAAACGATTTACCACAATGAATTTCCAACAATTACGTACCGGGATAATTTTTATTGGCCTTGCTGCCATTGTTATGGGGTGTTCTGCGCCAATTGCTGGCAGTGCTGGCGTGGTGAACAGCAATCCGGTGGCTTTGCTGGTCGCAGATGCCAATGCCACCCCGACTCCAACCCCATTTTTACCCCAAAACCCAACGCCAACCTACATCCCTACGGCGGTCCCCACCTTGCCACCGACGAAAATTCCCAAAAAACCAGCTCAAGCTCCCGGGGATGTGCAACCCGTTGACATCATCACACTGCCCGAAGAACAGATCAACATCTTATTATTAGGGTCAGATCGCCGCGGCAATTATGGGGGCTTTCGAACTGACACCATCATCTTGTTTAGCATTAATACAACCGCTAAGACTGTCAGCATGGTTTCGTTCCCTCGAGATTTGTATATTTATATTCCCGGCTGGACCCACCAACGCATCAATACGGCCATGTTCCATGGCGGATTCGATTTGTTGGCTAACACCCTGGAATACAACTTCGGCGTGAAACCCGATTACTATGTGATGGTCAATTTTTCTGCATTTCGCCAGGTTGTCAATCAATTAGGGGGCATTGAGGTGCAGGTGGCCAAAGAATTTTTCGACTCATCATACAACAATCCTTTACAACATGTTCCCGCTGGAACCGTCCATATGGATGGGAAAACCGCGTTGTGGTACGCCCGGCTGCGCATGTCGACTAACGATTTCGACCGCTCTCGCCGTCAGCAAGAAGTTATTCAGGCTCTTGCCAATAAACTACTAAGTATGAACGCGCTAGAAAGTGCGGACGATCTTTACGATATTTATATCAACAATGTAACCACTAACTTCACCTGGACCGAAATCGCACCCCTGATTCCTTTATCCATCCATTTTCGCGACACTTCGAAAATTCAACTATATCAAATCGGCCCAAAACAAGTTTACGATTGGGTCACACCTGGTGGGGGAATGGTATTATTGCCACGTCAAGATAAAGTGATCAAGCTTTTACGAGAAGCTCTCGGAACCCAATAGGAGGTCGCCATGACACTCAAGGGTAAAGGTTTTTATATTTGGAAAATCCCAAACTGCGAGGGGGGTGATGCCCATCAAATTGCGGTCCAGGCGAAAAAGTCGGGGTTTAGTCATGTCCTCATCAAAGTAGCCAACGGAATTTACAGCTACAATTATGATTGGAATCGGAAAATCGATCTGGTTCCCCCTGTTGCCCAGGCGCTCCGCGCGGTTGGAATTGAAGTATGGGGTTGGCATTACGTTTATGGAGACCAACCCAGTGCGGAGGCCCGCATTGCAGTCCGCCGTGTTAAAGAACTCAATCTGGATGGTTACGTTATCAACGCTGAAGCCCAATACAAGGAACCGGGCAAAAAATCTGCCGCGACCCAATTCATGAGAGCGCTCCGCGCTGGCCTGGGAAACTCGATCCCCGTCGGGTTAACTTCATATCGCTACCCTTCCCTGCACCCCTTGCCGTGGAACGAATTCTTGGAAAAATGCGACTACAACATGCCCCAGGTTTATTGGATTCATGCCCATAACCCCGGGGCGCAACTAGCCCGCACCCTCAATGAATTTGAAAGTACCCGCATCAAATATCGCCGTCCGATTATTCCCATAGGGGCGGCATTTAGAGAACATGGTTGGGAGCCCACCAAGAATGAGGTACTCGAATTTATCGATACAGCGCGGTCACTCAATCTAAGCGCGGTCAACTTTTGGGAGTGGGATTCCTGCCGTTCGGCGCTCACACCAAGAGATGAAATTTGGAACGCCATCGCGACCTACGATTGGGAGGTTGGCACTGAAATACCAAAAGATATCACTGAACGTTATATCGATGCCCTAAATACGCATGATGTTGAGCAGGTTTTAAAGTTGTACACCGACCGGGCCGTCCATGTCACCTCGGCTCGAACCGTCTTTGGGAAATCTGAAATCGCGGCTTGGTACACGACCTTGTTCAACCAATTACTGCCCAATGCAACCTACAGCCGCACAGGCTTTGCCGGTTCTGGAAATTCCCGGCATCTAACCTGGAACGCGAAATCCATTCAACGCGCAGTCCTCAACGGAAATGATACCTTGGGGTTATCTGATGACAAAATCACTTACCATTATTCATTTTTCACGGTAAAAGAGATTAGCCCCCAAACCGACATGCCGTTTGATTTTTAGTTTAGTAAAATTATCACAAAGACCTTCCAGGTTTGTGAAACTTGGAAGGTCTTATTTTGTTTAAAAACGGTTAAAACTATTTTTTCTTGGCTTTGGGAGTTTTCTTGACCTCGAAACCAGGCAACTGGCCCTGAGCAGGTTTCGACTTGGGTTTGGCTGCCGCTTTTGTTGTTTTAGCTTGCTTTGTAGGTGGAGCCGTGGGCCGCGGCACATCCCAGGGAACTGCAAAACCAACTATTCGATCTCCAGCTTTGACTTCAACAACTTCGGCCCCGCGTTGGGCGGTGCGCTTGCGGGCGGGTGCATCATCCAAACGCGCCATTTTAGCTGCGTACTTCGCCAGATGGAATGTCGCCCGCATCGTCCCCTTGCCAACCGCCATTCCGGCCAAGCGAACTGCAGCGGGTAATTTCCAGGCAACCACACCCTGGCCATAACGACCTTGTTTGGGGAAATCGGTCGGTGGTACTCTCTTAGCTTTTCCGTTGGTACCTAGTAAGAACACTTCCCCTTGTTGGGGTAATAAGTCCATTCCAATGACTTCATCCCCAACCTTTAGTTTGACCCCCATAACTCCAGCCGCCACCAATCCCATGGGACGGACGTCATCCTCTGAAAATCGAATGGCCAACCCGCCGGCCATGGCCAAAAGGATGTCGGATTGTCCGTCACTCAATTTAACCCAACCCAGTCGATCTCCATCGTTGACTTTGACTAGCGTAAATGGCTTTGCGGTCGGGCCAGGAAACTCAGTCACTTCAGTTTTCTTGACCATTCCCCCCCGAGTGGCTGTGACGACGAACCAACCTTCTGTCAACTGATTTTTCGGTGGCAAACTTAAAATCGCGGCTAGTTTATCGCGGACCGTTAAAGGGGAGACCTGGGTAATCGCCACACCATCGGAGGGTTTTTCGGCCTCCGGCAGTGAATGGACCGGGATGGCTGCAGTTTCCCCATTTTCGGCGATGAGATAAAGGGTATCACGAGTGTTGACCCGCAATAGCCAACCGGGGGCCTCACTACCACTCTGTCGGGGCAATTTATTTTCAAGGGTACGCGCAATTGTCTTGCCATCGGGCGATGCCATCACCCACACGGTCTCATCTGGCGTCAGCTCGGACATGCGGACAGGAGCGGTTTCTTTGCCACCCTTCAATTGAACGATCTGGGTTCGACGGCGATCGCCGTACTCATCTTTGACAGCTTGAAGTTCTTTTGCTACCAATTGTCGCATCTTTTGCTGAGACCGCAATAAGGCTTCTAAGCCGCGAATACGAGCCCGCATCTCCTTGTACTCATCTTCAATTTTCCGACGTTCCAGAGATGCCAGGCGGCGGAGAGGCATGTCTAAGATCGCTTGGGCTTGAACGACCGAGAGTTTGAATGATTTTCGCAAATTATTTCGGGCCGTTTCAACCGTGCGAGATTTGCGGATAATGGCAATCACCTCGTCCAGGTTAGAGAGAGCGATTCTCAATCCTTCTAAAACATGGGCTCGTTCTTTCGCCCGCTTGAGCTCAAATTGACTCCGACGCTTGACAATCTCCATTCGGTGGTCGAGATAAACCCGCAGCGCTTGTTTAAGACTGAGCATTCGGGGTTCACCATCGACCAAGGCCAGCATGATGATGCTAAAAGTATTTTGCGTCGGGGTTCGTTTGTATAACTCCCGGAGCACATCTTCAGGGTCCGCGGTTTTAACCAACTCAATTACGATCCGCATCCCCTGGCGGTCGGATTCATCCCGCAGATCAGCCAAACCTTCAATTTTCCCTTCCCGAGCCAGATTGGCAATTCGTCCAATCAGGGAAGCCTTATTGGTCATGTAAGGCAGTTCGGTCACCACAATCCGATGACGACCGCGACTCATTTCCTCAATATGAGCCCGGGCTCGCACCTGAATTCGCCCGCGTCCTGTTCCATACGCGGTATTCAAACCACCCTCATCATCCGATTTTAGAATCAAACCCCCAGTTGGGAAATCAGGCCCTTGAATGAACTTCATCAACGTATCAACATTAACGTCATCCAATTTGGTCCAGTTATTTAGCATAAAGATGAGGGCGTCAATGATTTCTCCCAGGTTATGGGGAGGGACGCTCGTAGACATCCCTACCGCGATCCCGGTAATGCCATTTACCAATAAATTTGGCACCGCGGCGGGCAAAACTTCCGGTTCAGTGAGTGAATCGTCAAAATTCGATGAAAAATCGACCGTATTGCGGCCAATATCTGCCAACATGTGCTTGGCCAATGCTGCCATCCGAGCCTCGGTATATCGCATGGCTGCGGGAGAATCCCCATCCATGCTCCCGAAGTTCCCTTGACCATCAACTAATGGATACCGCATCGAAAAATCTTGGGCCATGCGGGCCATCGATTCATACACAGCCATATCGCCATGAGGGTGATATTTACCCAATACTTCACCCACAATACGAGCCGATTTTTTATAGGCCATATCCGGCCGAATACCCATATCGTGCATCGCATATAAAATTCGGCGGTGAACGGGTTTCAAACCATCGCGAGCATCGGGTAAAGCGCGGGCCACAATTACGCTCATCGCATAATCGAGATAGGACTGTTGCATTTCCTGATCAATGTCAATTTTTCGAACGAGACCAATTTCCATAGATGTTCTCCACATAAACAATGCCAGAAGATTCAGGATCTTCCAAATCAAAGCATAGTAGTCACAAAGTTACGGACAAAATCGGGCGACCACCCGCCAGTAGTTATTCAATTTTGGAACGTTTGTGCGAGGTTGATTATAACAAAAAAATCCCCGCCCGAATGATATCGAGCGGGGATTCAATATTACTAAAAATCTTATTCTTCAGTGGTCGCGGTGCTGTCAGCAACTTCAGGGGTATCTTCAATTCCCACGACTGGCGCTTCACCCTCGGTCGCAGCAGCAACCACCTCTGGATCCAGGATTTCTGCTACTGCTTCTACCGGTTCGGCCCCATCACCTTCTATGGCGGCCAGGGGCAAATCATCTAGTGATTCGGGTTCTCCCAATGGGGCCGAAAAACGACCGCGCTCAAAGCCGGTTCCTGCAGGGATCAACTTACCGATGATCACGTTTTCCTTCAGGCCATACAGCGGGTCTTCGGAAGCAGCAATTGCGGCCCCAGCTAACACGCGGATGGTGTGCTGGAAGGAGGAGGCTGACAGGAAAGAATCAGTGCTCAACGAGGCCTTGGTAATCCCTAGCAAAATTTCAATATATTGGGCCGGGGTTTTGCCTTCGGCCAACAAATTCTCATTGATCCGTTTCAGAACCAGCCGGTCAACCAAATCGCCCGGCAAGTATTCGGCATCGCCAGATTGGGTCACCTGAACTCGTGACATCATCTTGGTAATAATGACCTCGAAGTGTTTATCATGGATGTTCTGACCCTGAGAGCGATAAACCTTTTGTACCTCAGAGAGCAGGTACATTTGGGTCGCCTCGCGTCCCTGGATACGAAGAATGTTGTGAGGATTTAGAGAACCCTCAGTCAACGCCTGACCTGGATCAACTTTCTGACCATCTTGAACCAACAACCGAGTATTACTAGGAATTTCGTATTCTTCTTCATCCCGTTGTTCATAGGCCACAATTACGGTATCGCCTTCAACCCGCACGCGCCCAGCTCGCAAGGCAACCAGCGTATTTTCATCCTCTGCTTTCGCGATTACATCACCCTGGCTGACTTCATCTTCGTCAGAAATGACAATCTGCCAACCATCGGCAATTTCGTAGCGGTCGCTCAGCATTTCTGAGTGGGTCACCCGAACAACCCGCATATCGCTATAGCGATCAGATTGTTCAACATGGGCCGTACCCGCGATTTCTGTCACCACAGCTTCACCTTTGGGCAGTTTACGGGCTTCGAACAACTCCTCAACACGGGGGAGACCGGTTGTGATGTCACCACCAGCTGCCACACCACCGGTGTGGAAGGTTCGCAGGGTCAACTGGGTGCCCGGCTCACCAATCGATTGAGCCGCAACAATACCTACGGCGGAACCAATTTCAATCAATTCGCCACGACCGAAATCCATCCCATAGCATTTGGCGCAAATACCATGCTCCAACTCGCATGCCAGGGCTGAATAAACATTCACATCCGCGACTCCGGCAGCCACGATCTGGCGTACATGCTCACGATCAAGTAGCGTGTCTTTCTCAACGATGATTTCACCGGTTTGGGGATTGACGACTCGTTCGGCCACATTGCGGCCATATAATCGGCTGCCCAAAGATTGTCCGGCAACATCATCGCTACGGCGGATTTTGATGCTGGAATCAGTGCCACAGTCGTCATCGTTGATGATCAAATCCTGGGCTACATCAACCAGACGGCGAGTGAGATAACCGGCATCCGCAGTACGCAACGCGGTGTCAGCCAAACCCTTGCGAGAACCATGGGTTGACATAAAGTATTCCAAGGCCGTCAGACCTTCACGGAAGTTTGAGCGGATCGGCCAGGGGATAATGCGTCCAGAAGGATCGGCCATCAAACCACGCATACCAGCTAACTGGGAAACCGGACCGAAACCACCTTTGGTCGCTCCGGAGTTCGCCATCGTGGCCAGGTTACCATGGGGGTCCATGTGAGCCCGCACAGCCTGACCAACATCGGTTGTGGTGCGCTGCCAAATCTCGATGACACGCTCGTTTTGCTCTTGTTCAGTCAATAAACCCCGGCGGAAATTCCGCTGGACGGCTTGCACATCCTGAATGGCTTTATTGACAATGTCTTCTTTTTCAGGGGGTACCGTAATATCAGCAACCGCGACAGAATAGCCTGATTTGGTCGCATAAGCAAAACCAATATCTTTAATCCGATCGGCTGAGCGCGTTGTTTCGGCTTCGCCACAGACTTCGTAAATCTCGGCAATCAAATCTTTGACGCCACCCTTTTCAAGGGATTCATTTACAAATTGAACTTCCGCCGGCAGAATGCGATTGAAGAGCACGCGCCCTACGGTAGTGTCAACCAAACGGGTTTCAGCTTCAGGCAGGCGGCTGCCTTCTTCATCATACCAGGTTTCTACCAGCAATTTGATGCCCGTTGGCACGGTAACCTGCCCCATACTGTAAGCCATTTCGACTTCGTCCATGGTGGCAAAGACCCGGCCTTCACCTTCGAAGGCGCGCTCGTCATCTTTGGTGAGGTAATACACACCTAAGACCATGTCTTTAGAGGGACCAACAATCGGTTCGCCATCGGCTGGTTTTAGCAAGTTGCGGGAAGAGAGCATGAACTGGCGGGCTTCTTGAACCGCTTTGTCAGACAGGGGGACATGGACAGCCATCTGGTCACCATCAAAATCCGCGTTGAAAGCGGTGGTAACCAAGGGATGCAGCTGGATTGCGCTGCCCTCGACCAAAACCGGCTCGAAAGCCTGAATACCCAGACGGTGGAGAGTTGGGGCTCGGTTGAGCATGACGGGACGTTCTTTGATTACTTCTTCGAGTACTTCCCAGACTTCGGGGCGATTGCGCTCAATGAAGCGTTTGGCACCCCGGACATTGGCTGCATAATTATGAGCTACCAAACGGGAAATCACGAAAGGCCGGAAGAGTTCTAAAGCCATATTTTTGGGCAGACCACACTGTGAAATCTTCAGTTTTGGTCCAACCACAATAACTGAACGGCCAGAGTAATCCACACGCTTACCCAACAGGTTACGGCGGAAACGACCCTTCTTACCCTTGAGCATATCACTCAGGGATTTCAGTTCACGGCGGCCTCGGCGCGAACGCGCTTTACCCCGCTGAGAGTTGTCGATCAACGAGTCGACAGCTTCCTGCAGCATCCGTTTTTCATTGCGAACGATCACATCGGGTGCACCCAACTCTAACAATCGTTTTAAACGATTATTACGGTTGATTACGCGGCGATAGAGGTCATTCAAGTCAGAGGTAGCAAAGCGGCCACCATCCAACTGGACCATCGGGCGCAAATCCGGGGGAATAACCGGCAGTACAGTCAAGATCATCCATTCTGGACGGTTGTTGGAACCCCGGAATGATTCAACGACCTTTAAACGCTTAGTAGCTTTGCGCCGCTTCTGCTTACTCCGCGATGTACGGAGTTCGTGACGCAATTCATCAGCCAGCGTATCCATATCCAAACGGCGTAGAATATCATAAAACGCTTCAGCACCCATATCAGCGCGGAACACCTGACCCCAACGAGAGCGGAGTTCACGATAGCGCATCTCACCCATAAAGGTCAGAGGTTGTAGTTCCAGGAGTTCATCGCGCAGGCGCTTATATTCGTTTCGAGAGCCGGCAACTTCATCTTCGAGCTGATGACGCAGCTCAACCATGGCCTGTTCATCTTCAGCTCGCAAACGGGCAATTTCGAGTTTGATATGTTCGAGTTCGCGCTGTTTTTGGCCTTTCAGGTCGTTTTCTAAGTTTTCTAAACGTTCTTTAACAACCTGCTGCACATCAGCAATATGTTGGTTAACGATTGTGTCACCAGCGTTGACGATGACAACATCGGCCCCAGGGAAAGCAATTTCTTTGCGCGTAGCCTCACCCATCTGTTCTTGCAGATCACTTTCCAGGCGTTGTCCAGCCCGGATAACGGGTTCGAGCTGAGAGGCAACGGTCTCGTTGTAATGGGATTCGATACTTTCTTCGCGCTGTTTGAGCTCTTCTAATTGAGCCTCACGATTACCTTGCAGACCTTCAATTTGCGTATTTAACTGCTCGGTGATGCCGGAGTTTTTATCGGCGTATTCTTCTTCCAGACGCGTCAAAGCTTTTTGCCGGGCGTCTTCATCTACATAGGTAACTACATATTGGGCAAAATACAATACACGATCTAAGTTCCGGCGAGAGATATCTAGAAGCAAACCTAAATAGGATGGAACTCGCCGGGTGTACCAAACATGAGCAACGGGACAAGATAACTCAATATGCCCCATGCGCTCACGACGTACAGATGAGCGAGTAACCTCAACGCCGCATTTATCACAAACAATGCCCTTGTAGCGAATGTTTTTATACTTACCACAATAGCATTGCCAATCACGCGTCGGCCCAAAAATTGCCTCACAAAACAAACCGTCTTTCTCGGGCCGTAGACGACGATAATTAATGGTTTCGGGTTTAAGGACCTCACCATAAGACCAACTCCGAATGGTCTCGGGTGAAGCCAAGCTAATACGAAGTGCGGTTAGCCCCTTAGTTTCCACGCGGCTGCCTCCTGATTGAACCTAATTGAGTACTCGAATAATTCAACAAAAAACGTGGTATTCGCTCAGTGGCGCATACCACAAATATACGCTGTTTAATTGATTTTCACTACACTACTGGATTGTACAATAAAGAACAAAAGAGTATCCTATATACGAACAAAAGCAAGCGCAAGAGAATTAACTTCTCTGCGCTCGCTGCGTAGTTATACCGTTTTGGCATGCGGGCCGGATTATACAGGATGGATTAGTAAACGTCAAGCTTGGCGCAAGGGAATTTCAAAGAAAAAAGTACTACCTTGCCCCAGGGTGCTTTCCACCCAAACTCGGCCATTATGATGATCGGCAATGGATTTGACGATTACTAGCCCCAATCCGGTCCCGCGCTCTTTTTTGGCTTCGCGACTGGCACTGCGATAAAATTTTTCAAACAAGCGGGGTTGATCCACTGGAGAGATTCCAATGCCAGTATCCTGAACCTCTAGGATCATCTTTTCTTGACGGGTCTTAATCCGGACCCAAATGTTTTGCCCTACGGGAGTATATTTGATTGCATTCTCAATCAAGTTATAAAGCGCCTGGCGTAATAAAGCTGGATCCGCTTGAACTATAGAATTCGATGATTCAGGAATTTCAACCTCAAAATCCAATCTCTTTTGAGTGAATTTTAATCGCAGTGAATCAGAAACTTCATCGACCACATCGGGGATTGAAAGCATTTCGAGCTGCAACCCAATTCCAGCCTCAATTCTTCCCAGATCAAGCAAATTATTTACGAGGCGAGACATACTTTCAACACCAACCACAATCTTGCGCACATATCCGGCTTGTTGTTCGTTCAATTCCCCGACCATTTCCAACATGGTGGTATAGCCGCGCATCAAGGTCAATGGGGATCGCAAATCATGGCTGACGGTAGAGACAAATTCGGATTTAAGGGCATCTAATTCTTTAAAATGGGTGATATCTCGCAAAACACATACCCGGCCAATTTGCAAATCATCGGCTAATATATTTGAAGCCATGGCCAAGTAAACTCGTTCATCTGGCAAGGATACTTCCACTGGTTCAAGATCTTCGAACGAAGATTGCAACAATTTGGCTAATTCAGGAATTTTGATAGCCTCATTGACTGGTTTCCCCTCAATTAAGTCAACGCCCATTCCAAGCGCTTGCCAGGCCACCGGATTTACCAGCAATAAATGATCATGATGATCCGTAACCAATACTGGATCAGGGGTGGAGGCCAAAATTGCAGCCAGTCGCTGGCGGCCATATTCGGCCGTCAAAAAGAGGCGGGTATTCGCAGCCGCCAGGGCAGCCTGCCCAGCCAACGTGGTGACAAAACGCACTTCCTCATTAGTAAAAGCATGAGCCGTATCGTAGGAAACCCATAAAGTACCATAATATTGATTTTCATGTCGCAAGGCAACGGCTAACAAAGCCTCTGGACGGATTACGCCAGCAGGAAAATCAATAAGGGTAGTTCGGGCGGGGTTTGTCAGGACAATCCGTTCTTGCTCTGCCATGATGTTCAGAATTTGATCATCATAGACCCGCAACATATTGGTGTCTCGCCCCAATCCATATTGCGAAATTGGGGTTGTTTCTCGATCAGTTTCGGGGACAACGGCAGGCAGAAGAACCACCCGGGCAGAATTGGCACCGGTTGCCAAGGCAGACTCTAATATGGGCTGGACCGCCCGTTCCATTTCTAGACTTGAGGCCACGCCCTGACTAACTAACAGCAGGCGGTTCAACTCTTCAAGACGAGTTTTTAGGCTGAACCGCATCTTTTCAAAGGAACGCCTGAGTTTTCCGACTTCATCTTGGCCATCGGATTGCATGGGATGATCAAGCTGCCCCTGGGATATTCGATCAGCCTCAATTGTCAAGGCTTGTAAAGAGGCCGTTACTGCCCGCAAACTCATTCGAATTAGCCCCACCGCAACAAAAGTTAGTAAGAAAACCATCCCTACCAGGGGGGCCGCAATATTCAATGCCAACTGCTGAAAACGTTGAGCTGGCAGAGTTAAAACGACTCCCCAAGGTCGGCCAACAGCAGGTTGATAAAATGTTATTTGTCGGGTGCCATCCGGGGCAATATCATTGAATAACTGGGGAGTTGCTGTCATCTGAGATGGGTACGGCAACATCAAACGATTGACGTCAGGGCTATAAAGGATCCGGCCATTCTCATCTAATAGGTACCCGGCACCGCCAATATCCCGTAAACTTTGTAAACTAGCCAAAACCGGCTTGGCAAATGGGTTTGAAGCTAAATCAGTGCGTCCGATAAGAACCCCTTGCATTATCCCATCATCATCAGTAATCGCCGCTAAGAAAGAAACTTGGGCTGATTCGCCCCCATCAAACGGGGGTAATGAATACGATTGAATCAAAACCCCACTTAATGCTAATTCGATCCCAAATTGTTCATCGGGCACAGTAACAACAGAATAAAAATCAGGTTCGGGATATCCACCTAACGGCTCCCCCAGGGAATTGAGCACAAATAATTGCCGGAAATAAGGAACTGAACGAATTTCTTCAGAAAGAATTTCTGCTATGTCAGTTGAGGCCGGGTTTTCGAGTTCGATGTTTTCTGCAATCTGTAAGATCAGATTTTGCCCGGTATCCAAGAAGTAAGGGACTCCCTCGGCCGCGATTTGGGCTGAACTGGCCATGCGATCTTGTAATATTTGCCGAGCCGCGTTACCGGCAATGATCCAATCGCCAGCAATCAGGATTACCATCAGAATCAACCCAATGGGGACAATACTCCGTAAGAAGCGAGTTTCCAGACTACTCTCGGATGGCGTTGGCTGCCAGGGTGGTTGCCCTCCCCAAAAATGGGGTACTGCATATTTAACAATTTCTGCAACCCCACCGGCAATGATTACGGGCACAACCATTGCAATAAAACTTGCCCCTAAGTTTGAGAGACCATAATCGATTTGACCAGCCAATGATCCTCGGGCCAGGAATATTGTATCAACCACATAAATGATCGGATAAATTGCCCCTACAAAAATACAGGCAATGGTGGGGTGCCGCAACCCCCGATAGGTTATCGTTCGGAAATTTTGGCTTACAAAGCTGCTAAATATGGCTGCCAGCAGCGCATTCTCAAAGATTGTGAATAATGAATGCGTATCCCAAAACGCCAACGCCAAGCCTGACAAGCCTCCTAATAACGCGGCTGGGAGTGGCCCCAATATCCCGCCAGCCAAAATCCAGGGAACAGCTGCAAAAATCATCACTGCCAACCCCTTGGGTTCTAGGGCTACTTCAGGAAGGGGAAGTACATTCCAGGCTGGCAGACGGATACCAATAAAAAAGCTGGTCAAGGGTACCGCAACCAGAAACACCCCTAAAAGAATTCCTGATGTGGGATGCCACGGCTTTTGATATTCTCGCCACTGGTAAAGGAGAAAAACGAGAACCCCCAACCATATTAAAAGGCCCAGCCACCCTACCCAATCAGCAGGGAGAACCAAAAAAGGGACTTCAGTGAATAAGGAAATAATTGGTGACATCAACAGCTTGGGTTTGAGCCCAATCAACCCGACTAAGTGCGTGGGGGTTTGTGTTTTGAACTAAATCTGGCAAATGCTACCGCCACACCTGAGCAGTTTTCGACTTGAACTTATACTCTATATCAAGACTCTTTCCAAAAACCACTAAATTAGTTAATAATCCTAAAGATGCAAAGAGGATGCCATCCTATCGATCTTGATTGATTATAGCACCAATTAGAAATTATCTTTTGCTGTCAAATTACAACTCGATGTGGTTTGCATAACAATTTTTCTCCCATCAATTTCACAACCACTTAATGGTGTTTTGGGTCGCTTGGGATAAATCCGCATAAACCCCACGGCGATGCTCGGGTAGTAATGATGACAGAATGTACATGGCTTCATTCGTCATCGCCCGCAACTGTTGACCACGCGCCTTTTGAAATTCAGATCGAAATCGAAACGGCCGTCCAAATTTAACGTGGGCTCCCGGCTCTTTCCAACGAGGTGAAGTCCGAAAAACCGGGAAACCTGGAGTACCATCTAGGGCAACGGGGAAAACTGGGGAGTTGGTACGGCTCGCCAAATAAGCAACGCCCTCCCGAGCATCCTGTAAAGCTGGTGAACGAGTACCTTCGGGCGCCACCAAGACAAGCTCTCCTGCCCGTAAAATGGCCATAGCTTTTTGTAATGCGCTCCGATCTACCGTATCCCGTTTGATAGGCACTACCCCCCACATCTTTGGGAAAATCCCTACAAAGGGATAATCATAAGCTTCAACTTTAGCCAGCGGAATTATTTGACGCGGTAATGAGTGTAAAACCACAATCGGATCAATAAATGCAATGTGGTTGATGAGCAGGATGCCCCCACCTTCAGCCGGGATGTTCTCTAATCCTTCAACCCGGTCTAACTTAGCGATCAGCGTAAAGCCAATCCACTTGATTAAAAACCGCAAAAACCGACGTTTAGCTGCCCATTCTTGATGATTATAGTGATGATTATTCGTGTTTGTCACTTTCAAAATTCTCCGACAAATTGCGATAAACGCCCTGATATTCAGATGGCAAAAGTTGAGCCAAGGCGACCATTATCCGCTGCGTCCCAGCAGCAACTGCTTCTCGGCGACCTGATAGATCATCCAACGTGAAAGGTTCACCAACAGATATGCTAACACTTGTCCGGCGTAAACGTTTCAAGTTTCCAAAAACCCGGCTATTTTCAGTTCCGGTAACTGCCACCGGCAATAGGGGCACGCCCGCTTTTAAGGCAATGAAGGCCGCGCCACCCGTACCCGCTTCAAGTTTGCCAGTTACGCTTTCACGGCCTTCGGGTGCAATCGCAATAATCCGCTTTTCAGCTAACCCCAGCAGCGCCGCCCTAATCGCCTTCCGATCTGGACGGCCGCGATGAACCCAGATCGTCCCATAGGCGTCAAGTAATTTCCCAATGAGGGGCCAATCAATGATTTCGGCCTTCCCCAGTAGATCATAGGGGGTCGGTGCAATGGCCAAACCAACTAAGAGATCGGCCCCACCCAGATGATTCGACACGACCAATACTGGCCCAGAAGTAACAATATTCTCCCGGCCGCTAACTTCTACCCGTAATGCCAGTCGAACTATGCCCCTAACGGTCCAATGCAAAACTCGCCGAACAATCCGGCGAGTGGGTGTCAATTGTGGCAACCGAGTTATCTCGGGCCGATATTTTTCAGTGATCGGCTTGGCCGATGAGGAATTCATGGTCGGCATAAACACCTTGATAATCAGCAGGTAATAATTTAGCGATATGGGCCATTACCAAATCAGCATTTTTTTGTCGCAACTCCCGCCGCTGAGCACCTTTACCAGATACATCCGGGAGGGTTATCGGTTTACCAATATGCATTTCAATTGTAGGCCGTTTTCCGCGCAAACCGAGGGCTAGAAAATCGTCGGTGCTGCCGACCACCCCAACCGGAACCACCGGAACATTGGCTTTATCTATAAAATAAGCCACGCCAGGGTTAGCTTTTCGCATCCCTGGGGAATGTGACCGGCCGCCTTCGGGGGCAATCAACAATGGGAAGCCAGAATTTAATGCTCGTAAGGCCGTATCAATCAATTTCCGATCAAATTGCTCGCGATGAACCGGAATGCCGCCATACCAACGGGCTAATGTTGATTGCCCGGGTCGATCCCAAACATTAGAGGCCCCGGCGACTTCGGGGGAGAGGGGCCAAAACGAAACGACCAATGGAGCTTCATACAAAGAAATATGGTTGATCGCGATCAGATAAGCTCCACTGCGAGGGACATTCTCTAATCCAGTCACCACCACCCGACTGATCGCATAAAATACCAACCGAAAAAATGCCCGGAGGATTGTCCGAGCAATTCGGATTCGGCGTGGAACCCGATAGGCAGCTTGGTTTTTGCTAACTGGGCGTGCCATTCTCGACGAGAGCCTTTGTTTTGGCTAAAACTTGTTCAAAAGTCATCCCATCCGAATCAATCACAATGGCATCTGAGGCCGCGCGCAGTGGCGCAACATCACGATTAGAGTCTATTTCATCGCGTTTGATCATCAGGGCCAAAATCTCATCATATTTGACCTGATCACCACGCGCTTCGCACTCTAGGTACCGCCGCCGGGCTCGTTCTTCAGCGGAGGCATCCAAATAAACTTTCAAATCGGCATCTGGGAGGACCACCGTCCCAATATCACGGCCGACCATCACAATCTGCCCGCGGTGCCCAATGCGGCGCTGTTGCTTGGTCAGGGCCTGCCGCACCCCCGGATATGCGGATACCTGCGAAACATTCGCATCTACTTGAGCCGTGCGAATATCCCAAGTAATATCTAAGCCATCCGCCAGGATATCGGTATCCCGGCCATCAGCCTGAGAGGCTGGATTAACATCAATTTGGACGGATTCGGCAACCTGGGTAACTGCGATTTCATTCTTCAAATCTACCTGATGCTGCAGTGCGGCCCAGGTGACCGCCCGGTACATCACACCGGTGTCAAAAAACAAATATTTCAAGTCATCGGCCAGTGCTTTTGCCAGGGTCGATTTCCCCGAAGCCGCAGGGCCGTCAATTGCGATCGTACTTGGTTTCATGCTTATTGCAATCCTTCATCTTCATCAAAAAATAACTCTTCGCCGGGGACCGGGTCCACAACCTCAATTTCTGGTTTTGGTTCAGTTGGAAAGAGATCGGCGCGGGCCCACAACACCAGCTTATCATACCAAATGGGACCCCTACGGGCTGTCACCCATTGGAACCATTGGGATGGTAAAGCACCTTCCCAGCCCTGATGGCCCGACCAGACGAAATCTTGCCCTCGATAAGGCCGAGTTTGGGAAAGATCACCCTCACTTTCCGACGTTATGATCACGGTAACATTCAAATCGGGGTTTATGGTCGCCGCGGTTCGCACGTCTGAGAAATTTCGTAAAGCCCACCGTAATGCTGGAGAGGAGGATACGGCCACAATATCCAGGGCATCTTTATGGCCCGTTTGGATCAGGGCCAAATTCTCAAGGGTTTCGACCAATAAATCGGCTTGAGCAGGGGCATTATCCGGCGGCCATAACTCGGCCGGATTTTGTGGTTGAACCTGGGTAGCCCCAAATAGGCCGGCAACCCCATAAGCCCCCAGGGCAAAGGTAACTCCCCAAGCTAATCCGGTTTTTGCGGCCGTCGGTGACCAGCCTAAGCCGACCAATATCGTGGTTAAAATGATCAAAATCGGAATGATCACTAATATTAACCACACCGGCCCTTCCATGGGTAGTCGCAAACTCACCACCCACATCACAGCCAATAATATAAACACGACTAAAGCCTGTCCATATGATGCCACCCGCGGCCAGGGCAATTTACAATAATGCTGAATTTCATATCCGGCCAAGCCCCATAATGGGAGTAATGCCCAGGTCACATCCAAAACTTCTCGCCCCGGATACACCAGGGGTAAAAACAGGGCAAATCCCAACCAAACACTCAACATCTGAACCGTTTTATCGCCGCGCAGCCAACCTCGTCCAATGGCCACCAAGCCAAAGCCCAGCGCCAGCGGTTGATAAATAATCACTGCGATTAAGGGCTGCAGGACGGGTACACCTGAGAATTGTCCCCAGCCCTGAAAAAATACCGTAAAAGTATTAGCCCAAGCCCCAATTCCTTGGGGAAAACGGAAGAAGATGGTGCTGCCGAGGAGCATCGTCGCCCCACCCATTAGTAATCCCAGCCTGACATCAACTCTGGATTTTGCGGGGGATTCGGTTTCAGCAGGGGAGATTCTATTTTTGAAAATACCGGTCAACTTTCCGACCCCATAGACCATCCCCAGCCCTAAAAGACCGGTCAATATTGAGGGTCCAGATATCAGGGCCAAACCACCCAAAATACCAGCCCAGATGTAATTCCGGTGCCAGAGGGTTGCGAGTGCCAATGCTCCCAATCCAATCGCCAGTATGGGTCCTCCCGCTAAACGGGAAACTACTACCAGGCCGGGGTCCAGGGCCAAACCAAAGGCGGTAACTAAAGCGGCTTTACGCCCCAACAAATCCCGCCAAAAAAATGGCACAATTACCAGCAAACTGCCAACGAGGGCGGGCCAAAACCGGGCCAAAGCATTCGAACTCTCAGAAACGAAAAACAATAAGCTGGTCAGCGAAAAATAACCCGGATTCGGACCCATGGTGACCGGGTTCCCCTGGGCAGCCAATAAGCTTTGGAAAGCCCACTCTGCTTCGAAATCTGAGAGCGGTGTCAAACCTAAATTGAGAAACCGCACACCCAGGGCCAATAAAAAAGTAAAAAGATATAGGCTATGTTCAACATTCACTCGGCGCATTGTGCTCACCAAAATTATTTCCCATACTCGTAGATTGTCACTTCGCCCTGAACGAAGGCGGGTGAAAGGTGACGAATAAATTTCCCATCAAACAAGCCAGCGGGACAGGTCGTCCCCCGCTCAAAAGCGATCCGCTCCATTTGGCCGACCACCACATAGCGAATATCATATTGGCGGAGAATTTCCTCGGCCAATGACCAATCGGAGGTGCAATATAATCCTTCAATATCCGCTTTTCGCGACCCCATTTCAGTGGTGCCGCCGCGCCACTGCATCTCATGAAATTCCCACCCCAAAACGGTGGGCTGGCCACTATTGACGGCCATCCGGCCATAAGAACTGTAGCTCCCTCCGATAGCTTCCGCCACAACCCCATCAGGGGCATTCAACAACCATTCCATTGCAGCCTTCTCGTCAGGGTTGCTGAGTTCAAGATGAGCAGTACCATCGAGCGTAAAACTATTGGCGGGTTTAAACCCGCTGGTTTTTGACCAGATGCCCATAACTGGATAGGTCAGCGATAGGGTAAGAACTAATACCAAGGAAAATTGAAATATTATCTTGCCTGTACCGCGCAATTCCTGGCTCAACTTGATGCTCCCGTATGCGGCGGCCACCCCCCACAACAACCAGACCTGGAAATAAAACTTGAAAATTGTGTTGATCCGGTAGCCAAAGAGGTCACGCAAAAAGACGAATTCGGGAGTTAGGACGAGAAGCGTTCCAATTAGGATAAGGAGGAGGATAAAGTGAGTTGTAGGAGAAACGGTTGCGGGTTTGGAGTTTTGGGAACTTGACGATTTGCGGGGCCAAAGGAGAGCAAAGGTCAGGCTTAAAATGGCGAAGAGGGTTAGCAGGGTGCCGGGGATCGTAAGGCGGCGTTTGAGACCCTCCCCAATAAGTGCCGGCCAACCGGGGGCCGCGACGGAACCCAAAAATGCATTACCGGCCACTGCGGCTTCGGGGTTGATCCCCTCAAAAACGTTCAGAAAAGATATCAATAGCACCAATAACAAACTGATTGCCAACAGACTTACAATCAAGCCCACGGTGAGTCTTAATCCGCCGCGCAATCCCACCCGATCCCCTGAGGTCCGCCATTGAAAAAACAAGAATATCAAAATCGGCACCAGGAAGGGCGCAAAATGAATCCAGGTGTAGATACCGCGGGTCACATAAATGATATTGGGTAATGGTCCGCCCGCCTGAGATTGGAACGCGACATAAAAAGGCAAATAGGCGATAACACCAGTCACACCCAAGGCGAACCCGAGTTGAATGAGCTGCCACAAAATCTGGCCAAGCGAAAGTGGGGCGAAGCCGTCATTATTCGAGAACATATTTCGTAAGACATAGGCTCCCGCAAATATGGCCACATAAAATGGAAAATCCCAGGTATTAAAAAACCCCAAACTCCCTAAAGCCACCACCGCTAGCCCAAAAGTGGGCCAATCCAGGTTGAACCGTAATCCCAGCCACCGAATTTGTTCCGCCTGGGGACGAAAGAATACATTGAGGGCTAATCCGATGGCCAAAAACGCAAACGGCATGGCCAAAATATGGGGATGGAGATCACCTAGTAAGAATGAGAAGAAGGGGAACTCATCAATAATGTCACCCTTATTGACCCCGTTGTAGTCAAAATCCTGGATAATCCGCGAAGCCTGCCACCACCACCAATGCGGAAAAGGATCACCACTTGGCGGCGGGGTTGCATAGCGCCCCATATCCAACCAGGACCATATTTTAGATACTTTTTCACCGGCTTCGTTTTCTTCCCAAAAAACACCCCAGATACGGAGGATGTGGAGGAAACCACCCAGGTTGCTGACGATGAAGACAAAAAAAGGAGCGAGGAGGGAATTGCGGATTGCGGATTGCGGATTGCGGGATTGAGAATTTTCGTGCTGACCGCGATCAGCTAACGACTTACGGCGAAGGAGGTTATATAAAATTCCATAAGCGCCCAAGGCCGCCAATGAGAAGACCAATGAGATTCCCAAATTAAAGGTCACACTTCCTGAGGTGCCAGCCAGTCGGGCGATCAGGGCGACTAAAATATAGCCAAAATAATAATAGGAAATTGAATAGCCAGATAACCAGGGGTCATTCGGCGGCATCCCAGGGGAGCGGAGGATGGAATTGATAAAGGCCAATTCCATCGGTTTTTCGGTCCCCAAAATCTCTGGGTTAGCAGACCGAATGAAAGCCAGTACGCCAAACGACACGAAAAACAGCAGTTCAACTGTGAAAATCAGTTTGACATTCTGGCGAAACCAATGCTGAATTTCATTTAGGTTATGTTGCCGCAATCCCCACCAACTCAGCGCGATTACGATCCCCAGGGCAAAGAATTGGCCGCCTAAATCATTCCCAAGCACGCCCAAGGAACCCAACAACCAGAACGAATACCCCCAAATTAAGAGTCCTAATGCCCGGCTAAGAGTATAGCCGCGGTCAGTCAACCCCGGCAGCATTCGGAATGCGAATGGGAAAGCGATCAGGCCCAGGAGGGAGATAATGAGATACCAGAGGATGAAGGAGAGCATAGGGGTTAGGGGTTAGGGGTTAGGGGTTAGGACGTTGTCTGACCAAATCGTTTCATAGATCACTGTATCTTGAGCGCGAAAAACTTCATTCCACAAAATGCCATCCTGCGACTCAAATTTCTCCAGGCCGGGGCCAGGATATTTGGCTTGTTCAAGCTGGCCAAAGATAATGTAACTCACCTCATAGCGATTGAGAAAATCTTGGGTCCATTCAAGATCTTCAGTCTGATAAAACTCATGGATTGCATCGACTCGTTCGAAAACCCAATCATGCGGCGTAATGGTCCGCTGCTGGCGCTGATGCCAGTTCCAGCCAACAACACTCGGCAAGCCAGTATAAATTGTATAGCGAGTGCCCCAGCGATATTCAACGGAGTTGGCTTCCACGATGATGGGCGAGCCTTCAACGTGATCTTGCAGCCAGCGGATGGCGGCATAATCCTGGCTCATATCAAGTTCTGCCCCTTCGTCGTGGTAAGTGGCATATTTCATGTACGTCATGCCGTCAAGGGTGAGCGGGGCGTCTTTGTCCATCCGATCGGAGATTTTGGCTACGCTGCCTAACAGCGGGTAGAGGGCGGCTGAGAAGATGAAGAAGCCCAATGCAATTTGCCAGATCGTTCGCCAGCGAAGATCCCATTTATGCCAGGCCTGCCACAGCCACACCAGGGCAGCTCCCGAACTGACAGCAAACAAAGTCCAGGTATGGAAATAGAACTTGAAAACCGTATTCATTCGGCCAATATCACCACTAACGACCACGGTTTCGACCATCAGGGTCAGGACTAATCCCGTTCCGATGAAGAACAAGACCAGCTTCTTAGACTCAGAATTTCCCGGCCGGAATAGGAGGGCCCCAGCCCACACGGCCAACGGGAATACCACCCAAGCGATATGAATGCCCAAAAAGACAGGCGGGTTTCCATCTGGCAAGCCATCGGGATACAAGGGGACACTTAACACCAGCACAATAAAACCAACCAGAGCGAGTAAGCTCCAAATCAAGCCGCGGTAGGGTTCCAATTTTCGCAACGCCGAAACGGGGGTGGTTGCCATCCAATCCAGGGTCTCAGAAACCATCCAGGAAACCAAAATAAAGAGAAAAACACCCCAATGCGCAAAATATTCCGAAAAAGGCGTATGGGTCCCCCACCAAACTTTGATTTCAGAGTACCCCTGACCGTACCAATTCCAGTATGGACGGTAAATAAGGAAAGTCAATCCCGCCAGACCGATCACACCGAATATTATGAATTTCCAACGCTGGGTTAAGAGACGGAATCGATTTGTATCTATCCCATCGTTAGAAATTTTTACTGCGTTCCAGGCTGCATAACCAACTGCGACAATCCCTAAAGGTAAATATGTATATATATCGGAGAGGTTGATGGGATACAAAGCCCCAATGGCTAAACCACCAATGACCAAGCCGGTACCAATTTGCCAGAAAGACCGTCGGCCTTCCCGCTGCCAGAAACGACCACGCACGACCGCTACAACCCAGGCCACCACCAGCAAAGCAACTGGCAGGGCAATCAAATGGGCATGTAGATCGGCGTACAAGAAAGTAAAAAATGGAAACTCAGTAATTGGGCTGCCGTGTTCGTGGCTAATTACGCGGCTGGGATTCCAATACCACTCGTCCATCCGGATAGGCAAGGTATTGCCGGTGATGGTTTTGAAGAAGCCGGTAAACGTCCAGAATATTCGTACGAAAAAATTACCCGCACTTAAATCACCACCGGGGGCCACATTTTTTTGGAAGCCTTGAGCAAACATTTGGAGGATACCAAGGTTACCGAGAAGGGCCATGGTGAGGGCAGCAGTAAGACCACCATAAATTTGGTGAGTGGTGGGTGGAGAGTGGTGGGTGGTGGGTTTGGGAGAGACCAGGTTCCAGGCTACCGAAAACGCGCCGATAGCAATCAGGGTGAAGAGGGTGGGGAGGATCAGATTGTAGGCAAAGGAGGGCACAATGCCCAGGAATTTGACTAAGACGCCAACCAGGACAAAACCATAGTAGTAATAATTTATGTAACCGCCGGCAAACCAGGGATCATATGGGGGGAAAGACGTACTCTTGAGCACTGCGTTGAAATACGAGAAATCCATCGGCTTCTCACCACCCTTCCAGGGATGCCACAGGTCGGGGTTGCCAAAACGGATCAGTAGGCCAACTACAAAGAAGGTAAATATCAGACCTTCAACGAGCAGGAAGTATTTGCGTTGGTTTGTCCATTCTGATTTGAGCTCATCCCGTTGCAAAAAAGCTAAGTAACCTCCTAAAGCGGCCATTATAAGTAAAACGAACCCGATCGTTATTCGGCTGAAGGGAATCCGAGCCGACCCCAATAACCAGACCGTACCTGACAAAATAAGTAAGCCGGTAATACGCGCCAAGGGATAGCCGCGATCGGAGAGGCCCGGCAAAGCAAACCGGATTAAGGGGTAAGTGATTAACCCTACCAGCCCCATTGCCAGATACCAAACGATCACACCAAGGATTTGAAAGCGGTTGTGGGGAGCCTGGTAGCTAAAATAATCTGACCAGGTGCCACCGGCGCGTTGTTCAGCCAGTCGCCCGGAGGGCAACAACAGATTTCCAGGATGCGAATCGGCTTGTTTCGGTGTGACGCGGATGACTTTGGAGAGATCGATCGCTCCGAGAATTTCGCGCACCTGCTCCACATCGAAGTCGGCTGATTTTTGGAATACGAACACTTTAGGATGATCGTAAACCGTAAACGCTTCTTCAGAAAATTGATCGTTGATTTCAAAATTACCAATGGAAGGGTTAGATTGGAAAACTTCGATCAGCTCAAATCCTAAATCACCACCAAACATGCCCGGTTCGGCGACGGTGTAACACCATTCGATGGTGTTAGTTGACGGGCACCCCATCAATCGATCATAATACTCCGTCGTTAACGGATGACGTTCAGGAACCCGGGTTGTGGTCCCCCACTGTCGGCTCGAAGTGATCAGCAAATAATCCGCCTGATCCAAGGTGATGACGAACCGCTCGAGTTTGTCGGCATTATCATCCCAATACATCTCGAAATTGAGTCCGCCCTGATAGATGCCACCATAGGGGTCGTAGCCGTCCATGCGGAGGGGTAAGCCATCATCCCAAGAGGTTTCATTAGCAGGCGCCGCACCAGAGATCGCAATTGCTCCCGAGCCCGTCGGTAGCGAAAATCTCAGGGTATAGGTTTCACCTTCTTCAATGGCAACCCCTGAAGAAACCGGAATCTGAAAAGCTGCGCCGCGCGAATCCATTTCTGGCCCAAAATCCGAGACAATTTCATGGCTTAGAATTTCTTGGCCACCCGGGTCTTGTAAAACAATGGTCAGGGTTTGATCACTGGCTGCAAGGGCCGGAAGATCGGCCGACATTTGAGCCGAAAATCCAGTCAGAATGCCGGATTCAGAGGTGGTGAACTCAACGGGGTAGGGCAACAGGGTATTGTCGATACAGTGGCTCAACACTGAAAGCTCCTGGCTCACTTGAGCATCAATGGCCTGGAAGTGTAAAGTCACCGGGGGACAAATTTCCACCGCCCCGTATCCTGATGGAGCCTCTAAATTAAAATAGAAAGTCTCACCTTGTGGCAGGATAATTCCCTCGTCAAAGTCAATCTGTGTACGAGTTTCATTTATTACCGCAGCCGCCGTGATGACTGCCGTGGTTCGGGGTTCGGTCCCCATTGGATCAACGGTAATCGAAATTGGAATTTCCAGGCTATCGACTTTGGCTTGATCGACGATATGCGGGATTTCGATTGTTTTTAGTTCACCGTCAGCCAAAGCCGTAAAGCGGAGATCAAATGGGCGGCCGGTCGAAATGGTTAGATCAGTTGGGAATGACAGGGGTTGGTTGTATGGACCTTCAGCAGTTTCAATCCCTAAATTGACTGGCCCAGCCATATTTTGGAACAACCAGCGAGTAGCTTCAACTCGAGTGTGAGGGCGGGTATATATCTGAGAAAATGCAAATGCCCAGGCCGCGGTCAGCACCAAGACCAGCCCCCCAACCAATAAAATCATACTCTGGGAAACCTTCCATCTGAAACTTGATTCCTGATTCCTGACATCAGTTATATAATCCCAAAGGCGAATAAGCCCCCAGGCGGCGAAAATAGCCAACAAGGGATAAATCGGCAGTTGGTACCGCATCGTGCTGTTCCACTGCAGGGATTGCCAGACAAAATAAACTGCTGTCCAGCCCCAAATGATGGCATGTTGCTTCCATTCCCCCTTAAGCATCCGCCAGCCCATTCCCAAAAATCCAGCCCAGGCGGTGATACCCAGTGGAATACCCAACCCCCAAATGACCATGTTTTGCAAGGAGAACCACGCCGGACGGCGCGCCCACTGCAGGGCCGGCGGAAAATCGACATCCCCGCCAGTTTGGGCCTTGAGCGTACTCAATGTCTCAATCCAATGGGGATTTGGTTTGAACCCAAAAAATCCCGGACCAGTGAAGGCGTAGGGTTGGAAGATCCGAAACGAAATCAGACTAACCAATCCAGCGAAAACCAAGGACAACAGAATTTGCCCGGCCTGATTACGCTGCTCAGCTGGTGGCAGCGATAGAAGATAAATCACCGCCGCACCCGGCAGAATCACCGCGATCGGCGCGGCATTAATTTTAGAGGCGACTGCCATCCCGAGTACGATCCCAAACAGGATGCTGGGCCAGAGAATGGGGTTAGCCCAAAAACGAATTTTGGATTGTGGGGTATCGGGTGTGGAGGTTTCTTCGACTGGGTTGTTCACTGGATCAGCAGAAGACTTCCAACTTCCCACTTTCCACAACCCACTAATCTCCACCGCAAAATACATCGCCACGATCATAAAGAAGTTGGTAAACGTATCTACAGTGAAAAAATGGGACTGCTGGATGGGTAATACTGAAAAGGCTGCAAACGCGGCCGCCAATACCCCAACCCGCCGGTCAAATAACCGAGTTGCGATCAAATAGACAAACCAGACCACCAGTAAATCCGACAAAGCTGATAAGCCGCGGCCGACCAAATACACCTGGCTGTACCCGGTTTGCCCCAACCACTCGGCCACATACCGGACAATGAAAATTGGGAAGGTCCCGTACACAAAAAATGTATAACCGCGATTATTGGGATTTAGGGATGAATTGGCCGTATCAAAGAAATCGCCCAATTGCTCAACCGGTAGCAACGCGGCTTCGACCATTGTCAGGAACCGCTCATCGGGATGCAGGTGTTGATCAATATCCCAATCTAGACCGACCAACCGTAAATAAGCCCCCGCGATCAAGATATAAATCAAGATAAGGGCGGTCAACAACGACTGCCAGGTTTTCTTCTTTTTTTCAGACTTAGTCGTATTCGTTTTGTTTGTCATAAGTTAAGGTTGTGTGGCCGGTACAGAGAACATGAAAAAATCACGACCAACAGATTGGGATTCATATAAACGCAATGTGCCCGTGGGATACAGTTCTTGCAAACGCAGAATATTTTCCGTATCATCGGGTTTCACTAAAAATAATTTCGGGCGGGTATCATCCAAGGTGTTAGGAATATCTTCTCCCCAGAGAGCAAAATCGCGGTGAGGATAACCGGCGCGAATTCCAACCAGACGCGTATCGACCCAATGGGGATAGGGCACCACCCAGGCACTATCCTCAGCCCCAGCTGTATCTGTAAATTGACGGATGATGGCCCCCATTTCGGATGTATTCCAGGCGTTCTGGCGAAATTGCTGGTCAAATTGGTTGAAAAATAAATCGTAGTTTTGGGACGCCGACCAGGCCAAGAAAATGATCCCCAGCCCCCAGGCCAGCCATTTCCCAGCCGGAGCCAATTGACTCCGTTTGAGGCTGGTGAGCAGGCCATCAAAAGCTAACCCCACGATGATAAAAACCGGAATCAATGCACCCCCCGTGCGGTTCAAAGATGGATTTTCAGATGGGAAGGCCAATGACAATACCGAAGGCATCATCAATAGCGGAATCGAGAGCAAAAGGAAGATATCAACCCAATTTCGCTGCCGAACATAGCGGGTCACCAAGAGAACAACCCCAAAGAAGAGAAATGCCGCCGAAACGATACCCAATGCCGGGCGATAGGGCACCGAATGGACCCACACCTGACCGTTATCCCAGAAGAACATGATCAGCGCTTTCCATAAATTTGAGAAAAAGATGCTGATCGGGTTCCCCGGAAAAGCAGTCTCGACCTGCCCCATGCGGGTCATCATCCGGTAACTGAACATGCCAGGATTGGAAAGGGCATAACGCAACAGGGGCAAGAAAACCACCAATGAAGTTGCACCGGTCATGACCAACCCCCACAGTGCCGCTAAACGGACCGCCTGTTCCCGCCGGTGGAGCAAATACAAAAGCACACCTAACATCAGCACAATGGGAACAAAACGATAGGGGCTATAACCGTGCAACCCCAGCCCAACAAAAATCCCAGCCAGGAGAAAGTCATTGCGGCTTTGCCGCCGCAGACCTCTGATGAAGAAATACAGGGCCGGAGCCGTAAAAGTTGGGTAAAGCGTAAAACGTAGGGCAACCCGGGAGATCACATTCGGCCAATAGGCAATTCCGGCAAAGAACATCGCCAGCAATCCAACCCGGCGGTTGGCAATTTCCTTTCCAAGCAAGTATATGAAAGGAATGGTCAATAGCCCACTTAGGACCGTTCCTAATTTCAAACTCAAAAACGACAACCCGGTGTTGAAAACGATGGCCATCGTCGCGGTTAGGTACATCTGGAAAGCTTCGCGGCCGGTGTTTCGGGGGAAGAAAATACGGGTTTGTCCTGCCAGCAGTTCACCGACATCGTTCAGCTTTTCGGCGTGATCGCTGAACATCTCCGCGGGAATTTGGTCGAGGTGATAGAACCGATAAAAGGCAGCGATCCCAAAAACGGCCAAAACCAATAAAGTCCAGGGAGAAAATTGAATTCCATGGGCCTTAAAATTTGCCCAGGCGCTTGAAATTCGGGTTGCGAACGGCGGTGCATGGGAGTCGATCTGCCAAAAAGCACTCAAAAATGCAATCAGTCCAAATACCCACAAGGTTACATTTGTGACAGAAAAATGATTGTCCCCAAACATGAGAAATGCCACGATCAGTAAGGGAAAACTCAGCCACAAACCAATGGCACGGAACCGGAATTGCGATCCGGTTTTCGTCTCGCTGGGCAAGGTCGGTAGGGTCCACTCCTGGCGCAGATTCGCATACACCAACCAGGCCGCCGCCAGCAAATAGAAAATGATCCCGACCATACTCGAACGTCCTGGCGGCTCGAGGGCGCGTTGGGCCACAGTTCCTAACCCCAAAATTAAGAACATCCGGGCGACAACAGCCAACCCCTTCAACGGAAAAGTCGGAGTGACAATAGCGGCTTGGTCTGGAGGAGTTGCTTCAACCACCGAAGCTACAGATTGATCTACTTGGGGGTGAAATTCAGCTTCAGTGGATTCAGCCGGGGGAATTTGGATTGTCTCACCCCGCCAGAAGAAAATTTTCGATTTAACGTAGTCTAAGACGCTGGGTTCATTCATAACAGTCCCCAATGATATCGCAAACTAGGAGAGTGGGCAAATTTGCAAAAACTAGATTTTTCGAGTGATGTAAAAAGTATAAGCTCCAGCTTCGTTGGGCACTGGTTCATCATAAAAAGATTGAACCAACTGTCGGGTGAAGGCCAGATTCCAAGATGTTGAGCTCAGTATCCAGTTGCCGGTCAACAATTTCGCCACCCAAGCTGGAAGCCCCCAATAGTGACCCCATTCCAGAGTCTTGAGTGCGGCTGGAGAGAAATAGTGCCACCACTGCTCGATTTTGAATCCAGCCGCCTGCAACCGGGCTTCCCATTTTTCAGGATCATCACAATGATGGTGGCGGGAGATCTTATTGAAGAAGGCGCGATAGACATTTCCGAGGAATTTTAAACCGACCCGATCCAGCCCGCGCCCGATAGAGAGCGTCGGCAGAAAATTGTGGTTAGGAACACAAAAAATGAAGGGGGCGCCCGGTTTGAGGACGCGCGCCGCTTCAACCAGAACCGCATCGAGATGAGGGATATGCTCCAACACCGAATTGCTGACCGCGCTGGCAAAATATTCATCGGCGAAGGGCAGCGCGGCTCCGTCGGATTGGGCCAACCCATCATAGGCCGCGCGTTCACCCGCTTCTACCAGCGGAGTCCACCAGGGGTCTACGCCGACTTCCAATTTCCGTTCAAAGGTTAGGTCTGCAAAATGTCCATCGCCACACCCGAGATCAAGTGTCGGGGCAGGTAGGTCAATATCATCATAAAACTTGGCTTCAACCGCGCGCAATAATCCCCGAAAGTAGGGTAAGGATGAAATTTGGTTCCAAAGATGGTCTTTAGACGGGTTCATCAGTTTCATTGTAATTTGATTAACAATTCCTGATACAAGGCTTCATACGCGGCCGCGTTGGTTTGGGGATCAAATTTCTCTGCAACCGCGGCAGGATCACCGGCATAAATTCCAGGATGATCGAAAATTTTGAGGAGGGCTTCAGCCAAAGCGGGGGCATCTCCAATGGGCACCACCTCCCCCATCCCGGTCATTTGGGGTGGTTGCCGAACCCCGGGTAAGTTGGAGGCCACTGTGGGAACCCCGTTCATCATGGCTTCGATCTGAACCAGGCCAAAGGTTTCGGTCGAATTCAAACTGGGGACCACCAACACATCCAGGTTGGGGTAAAACGCGGCAATTTCTTCGAGAGAAAGATTGCCAACGAATTTCCACTGGCCGCGCGCCTGATATTTTTTTATGATTGGCAACAAGCGTTCCAGATAGACTTCTTCTTTCCAGACGCCCTGATATTGACCAGCGTAAATTACCATCGCATCCGGATAGCGTTCCAAAACTGCAGGGAGCGCGTCGAGTAATATTTCGACGCCTTTTTCGGCCGCAAACCGCGTAGCCATCCCGATGACGGGTTTTTTACTATCCGGATTATGTTCTTGCTTGAATTCTACAATTTTCTCGCCGGTGGTCTGGGGCAATTCCACCGGGGGATGGATCACACGGACTTTATCGGCAAACCGCCGCAAATAGGGGGAGTGATCGGCAAAATCACGGGTATAGGCCCCAATATTATGGGCAAAATAGCCAGCCAGATCATTCATCCGCAGCACAACTTGATTCACAAACCGATTGAAGAGTCCCTCAGGGAGCAGCAGGTCACTGTGATAGGAAATCACAGTCGGTTTTCGCAGCAATCGCCCTCGCAGTGCAACACCAGCAGCATCAAATTGGGGCAGATGCAGGTGGATGACATCGTGGGCCAGCACTTCTTTCCAAGCCTGAATCCCAAATGTCGGCATTATGACGCCTTTGCTAACTCGGAACCAAACCGGAACGCGCACAATCCGCACGCCATCCACAAATTCTTCCGGCGGTAAATCTTTTTCATACTGCGAGGTCATTACGGTGACATCATGGCCGCGTTGCGCTAATGTTTTCGCCAGACGCTCGACGTAAATTGTCAAGCCGGAAGTGTGAGGACGGTAGTAAGTTAGAACGGTAAGGATTTTCATGAGGAAGTGTTAGGTTTTAAGATTCAGGAATCGGGTAGATTTTTGCAGTTTTCGGAAAGAATTTTGAGAAATAATACCAGCCCAAACCGAAAACTGCTTAGGCGTGGCGGTATATTTTCCTAGCTAAATTTTGAACCACAAACCGCCACGCACTTAGTCAAAGAGTTCCCGATTTTGGAGAATCCAATCGAAAAGCCGCGGCATGCCATCTTCAAGGGCAACTTGGGGTTCCCAATCGAGTAGTTTTTTGACTTTGCGGATATCAGCGATGAAAACTTTTTGATCGCCAGGGCGCCAATCTTCCCAGGAGACTGGGATGGAGCGACCCAACATTTTTTCGAGGGCAGGGCCAAATTCGGCCCAGATGGAAATGGTACTACCAGGGCCGCCGCCGATGTTGAACACTTCCCCTTTAACAAGGTTAATTTTGTCAATGGCGGCATCGTAAGCGTCGAGCAAATCATCGACGAAGAGCATATCGCGGATTTGTTTGCCATCGCCGTAAATCGAGATGGGTCTACCTAAAACGGCGGCGATCATGAGCCAGGCCATCCAGCCCTGATCTTCGATACCAAATTGGCGGGTGCCGTAGATCGTACTCTGGCGGAAAACAACGGTGGGGAGATCATAAATCCGGGCGTAATCGCGAACATATTGGTCACCAGCACCCTTGGAACAGCCGTAGGGGGAATGAAAATCGAGAGGATAGGTTTCCGCCATCCCCAAGGTTTGGGTGGCGTATTCGTAACGAGAAGCACGTTCGACAATTTCGACATCTTCCATCCCACCATAGACTTTATTGGTCGATGAGTAGATCACAATGGGATTACGACCTGAGAGCCGGGCAGCTTCGCAGACGTTGAAAGTACCCAGGGCGTTGTCTTCATAATCTTCACGGGGATGCAGAACCGAAGTTGTCACCGCGGTTTGTCCGGCCAGGTGGACGATGATGTCGGCTTGGCGCGCGGTGGCCGTCAAAAGGGCCGCGTTCCGCAAATCACCAACAACTAATTTGAAGGAATCCGCCCCATAGGTCGCGCTCAGCCACTCGATATTGCGAGGACCGCCACCCCGGGAGAGATTGTCGTAGATGGTAACGGTTTCACCCCGTCCCAATAACCGGGCGACATAATTGGAACCAATAAATCCCGCCCCACCGGTAACCAGATAATGTTTTCCCATATAAATCTCCACAATCTGTTTTCGTCAGTTTTCAAATTTCACACAAAGGCCGCTTCGCTAACAAAATCGCGAAGACGCCAAGAAAAATTATATTCTTTGCGCCTTTGCTTGAGATTTATTTTTCTGTGCGTTGGGCGCGAATTTTTTGGAAGATTTGACCCAAGCTTTCACCTTCGCGCGCCAGGGCATAACCGCCAATCACCCCGGTCAACAAGACATGAAGGAGGTGCCCTACTAAAGCGTAGGCCAGCGAGACCGAAGTCGAGATTCCAAACAAGCTGAAAGCCCCGATCCAGGCACCCTCATAAACACCGACATAACTAGGTGAAGAGGGGACCGCAATCCCCAAGCCGACGGTTGCTAACCCAAACGCGGGCCACAGAAATTTAACCGGTTGAATAAAAGCCAATAGCAAAATATGCTGAAAAACAATCGCCAAAAACCAACTTGCCAGCATAAACCCAAATACCCGCAAGAATCGCCAAGGATCAACCAACGCATCCAAGCCAGTCAAAAATGCCTGGATTCGTTGGCGTCCCAATTTCGCCAAGATGGGCCAGCGAGAACTCAAGTTTCCGAATTGAACCAGAGCCCATTCCTGATAACGGGCTAAAAAATACAGGGCAACCAGCCCCAAAATAACACCACTCCCCACAATAACGGCGACCAAACTGGATTGGTCGGTACCCACCACAAATGGCAGGGTTCCTAATAATAATCCGGCGGCAAAGATCATATCGAAGGCGCGTTCAATTAAGATGGTGGAGGTTACTCGCCAAAAACCTAAGCCAGTGCGTCCCAACAAAAATGCCCGACCTAATTCACCGAGACGAAACGGCAAGACATTATTCAGAAAATATCCGGCATTGAGGGTCAAAAATACTCGCTGGAAGGACACCGCTTCCATTAAAATAGCACGCCAGGCCCAGGTCCGCAAGAAGTATGAAAACACATAAACAGGCAGGGCCAGCAGCAGGTATTCATACCGGGCCTGTTGGAGGGCGGCGACAACTTCAGCCCACTCTACGAAGGAAAAGACTACCGCCAGGGCGATCAGACTAATAGCGAGGCCGGGTAAAATTCGCCAGAAATCGCGGCGGGATTTCGTTTTTTCAGTCATCCCCCAACCTTAGAACGGCCAGGAAGGCTTCCTGCGGGATTTCGACATGTCCCACCATCTTCATGCGTTTCTTGCCTTTTTTCTGTTTCTCGAGCAATTTACGTTTACGAGATACATCCCCGCCATAGCACTTGGCAAGCACATCTTTGCGCAGTGCTTTGACCGTGGCCCGGGAGATCACCCGGTTGGCCGCGGAGGCCTGAATGGGGACTTCGAATAACTGACGCGGGATCAATTTGCGCAATTTGGTGACCAGCCGCTGCCCTTTGTGATAGGCATCATCCCGATGAACGATCAAGGCAAAAGCATCTACCGGTTCTTTACTGACCAAAACTTCAAGTTTGACCAGATCATCCCGCCGATATTCCAGGAATTGGTAATCCATGGAGGCATAGCCGCGGGTCCGGGCTTTGAGTTGGTCAAAGAAATCGACGATTAATTCGCCGAGGGGAATCTCAAAGTTTAACTGAACTCGGTTTGGGGTCGGATAATCCTGTTCGAGGAATCTGCCCCGTTTTTTGGTGACCAAATCCATCACAGTCCCGTAATAATCGGTGGGCGTGAAGATTTGGAGATTCATCCACGGTTCCCGAATTTCGGTGATATCGCCTTCATTAGGGAGTTCGGCGGGGGAATCGATCAAAATGGTATCCCCGGTGTTCATGACAACCTGATATTCCACTGAAGGCGCGGTGAAAATGACGTCGAGATCATATTCGCGCTCCAACCGTTCTTGGATGATCTCCATGTGGAACATTCCTAAAAATCCGCAGCGAAAACCGAAGTTGAGGGCCTGGGAGGTTTCCGGCTCGTAAGAAAGCGCGGCATCGTTCAGTTGCAATTTGGCTAACGCATCCCGCAAATTCTCATAATCTTCACCTTCAACCGGATAAACCCCGGCAAAAACCATCGATTTGGGGTGCTGATAACCCGGCAGCGGTTCCGTGGAGGGGTTTTTTGCCAGCGTTACGGTATCACCGACCCGACATTGCTCAATCGTTTTTAACCCCGTTGCGATATACCCTACTTCCCCGGAAGAAATTTTATCCACCCCGGTCATGCGCGGCGTGAAGACCCCAATCTCAACTGGTTTGATGTTGGCATCGGTCGCGATTAACTTCAGATTGTCAGTCCCGGTTAATTCGCCGTCAAACACGCGGACGTAAGCCACTACGCCTTTATAGGAATCGTAGTGTGTATCAAAAATTAAGGCCCGGAGGGTTTTCTCAGAGTCACCTTGGGGCGGAGAAATATTTTCGATAACGGTGCCCAAAACCGGTTCCACATTCATCCCCGCTTTAGCCGAGATTTGGAGAATGTCTTCGGGATCGGTTCCCAACAGGTTACTGATCTCGTCAGCAATTTCATCCGGTCGAGCTGAGAGCAGATCGATTTTGTTGATGAGGGGGATGATTTCGAGGTCAGCTTCGAGGGCCAGATAGAGATTGGCCAGAGTTTGGGCTTCCATCCCCTGGGAGGCGTCAACGACGAGGAGAGCCCCCTCACAAGCATACAACGCCCGGCTAACTTCATAGCCAAAGTCCACATGGCCGGGGGTGTCGATCAAGTTGAGCTCATAGGTCTCACCATCGGGCGCGGTGTAATCCATTCGCACGGCAGAGGCTTTGATAGTGACACCTTTCTCACGCTCCAAATCCATGGAATCGAGGACCTGATCGGTCATCTCACGGTCGGAGATGGTGCCCGTCAATTGTAACAGCCGATCAGCCAGGGTCGATTTGCCATGATCGATATGGGCGATAATACAAAAGTTTCGAATTCTTTCTGGTTGCATAGCGGGGGGTAGTATACCCGATGAATGCGGATTGGAGAATGGGGATAGAGATAGAGAATGGGGATTTGGGATTGCCTCTATCTCCCCTCTCTATCTCTATCTTCTACCCGTACAAATATATAAATGAGGAGAGTGATGGCTCCCAAGGCCGCCAGCGCGATCCCCACGCCAAAGAGATCAGCCAGGTAGCCGAGGAGCGGGGCAAAGATGGCGGCCAGGATGGTGGTGAATTGGGCTTCGACAGACAAGCCGGAGGCCATGACGCGGTGAGAGATTTGATCGCTAACGAAGGCCACATTCATCGGTTTCCGTAGGTTTTGGAGAAGGTAGAAACCCAGGAAAACGAGGATAGATATGATGCTTAGGTTCCAGGAGTTTGCGAGTCCGGCGATGAGCATGAATAGCACCCCTAAAATGAAGGTCAGGTTGATGGGTCTGGCTACATTTTCAAAGCGGCGGCTGACCTGATCCGCGCTGCGGGAAGCATAACTGGTCAACAAATAAATGCCAAAGTAGACCAAACCAATGACAATGCCACTCCGTTTTACATCGTCGGTGATCAAGAACAGGGGCAATGACAAAGCAAAGATCTCTAGAATCGGTTGGAGGTAATCTTTGGTGGCTTTGAACAAGGCTGAAAAGCTAGCACTGTTGAGAATGGCACGCATCGCGTGTCGATCGGTGAAAATCCCGAAAAAATCTTTAAAAGTAATTTTAGTTTGTTCCAGGAGAAATCCTTGGTCAAGCTGGATCAATTCACCATCCAATTCGGCAGGATAGGTTGCCAAATTGATTAAATCCAGCACATAGGGGATTGTTGCTGCCAAAAACATCAGGCGATAATCGCCGGTATAGAAGAGCAACGCAGCCGCGATCAGGGAGTTAATCGCCGAACCAAATTGGGACGCGGCCCGGGTCCGGCCATAATAGGCAACTTTTTGACCCAGCCAATCATTGATTTTCAAATATTCTAAAATGAGGGCTTTGTGGGTTCCCGAACGAAAAGCCTCCCCGATACCAAACAAGACCATCGCCAGGGCATATATGTAGAAATCGGTAAACGAAAAGAATATCAGAAACGATACGATGTAGGCCGAAAACGCCAACACCATCGCTTTACGCCGTCCGAGAGCATCCGCGAAAACTCCCGTCGGGATTTCCATCAGATTATTGGTCAACTCTCGGATGGAAATCAAAACCCCAATTTCCAAAAAACTCAATCCCGCAGCCCGGAAAATTAGAATGATGAAGGGTTCAAAGAAGCGTAGATTTTTTAGAAACCCATAAGCTGAAAAACGATAAAACTGGCGATCTTTGGTGATCATTGGCCCTCCCAGATAATTTGTGTTTTTCAATTGTAAATGATTTATCCCCAAAAAGCAGATTTCGGTCAGAACATCATTGAAAATGCGTGCTCAAACTGAAATCTGGTAATGTTTTGCGGTAGATGTTGCTAATCTTTTACCTAACAAAAACCGCAAAACACAAAAGCCCCCTCGATTTGAGGGGGCTGCAGTTCGAATTGAAAAAATTACTCGATAGGCTCTAGGAAGTAGAACGGGTTACCAATTGAACCTTCGGCGGCCCAACCGGTGATGCCATCATCTTTCTCAACCTGCCACCACATGTAAGCGCCTTCTTGATGGGGTAAACATTCCGGGCCACCAACAACCTCAATTTGTGAATTATAGAAGAGTGAACCAGAGAGGTTATTTTCTATTCCAGGCGAATCTCGCAAATTCAAGTTCGTCATCACCCGCGCAGTCTGACCAATTTCTAACCGCGGCGGCAATGCCAGCGGACAGTCAACTTGCGCCGGAGCGGTTTGTTGTTCTTCAACAACGGGTTCGACAACCATATCCCAGTTCATGGTTGCTGCATTCCAAACATATTGGGGATTACCATCCGCATCGGGTACTACCCAATCGCCATCTTCATTTGAGACTGGCTGGGTATTTGCAGACAAATTGGCTGTCAGATCGGCAGGGATAACCGGTACCCAGTGTCCGTTGTCAGCATCCAATGTATAAGCTGCCGTTCCATCCGGCGTCAGAATTTCTCCGGTATCAGCATTATAGTTCCATTCGAAATCAGCTGTGGGAAAAGCAGGAACTTCTGGTTCGGTGACTACTTCGCTGGCAACTTTGTCCCAGGTCAAGGTGTCAGCATTCCAGTTATAGAGGGCGGTACCATCATCGGCAACGACTTGCCAGCCATCAATATCATTCCCGGCCAGTTTCGAACCTGCAGGGAAATCGGCAGTCATATCTTCGGCAATAAATGGTTCCCAAGTCCCACTTTCAGCGTTTAATCGATAGGCTGGGTTGCCATCAACCGTATATAACACTCCTTCTTCAGGGTTGTAGTTGAAAGCGGTTCCAGATGACGGAAAATCGGGCAGTTCCATTTCTGGTTGCTCAACTTCTTCAGCAGTTTCGGTCGCCTGTTCTTCGATGGGTTCTTCTTTTTCCTGGTTTTGATCGCCAGAATCATCCCCAGTTTCTGCTTCTACGCCAGTAATCTCCTGCGATTCTTCTACAACTGGGACCTCAGCCACAACTTCAGCGGCCTGATTTTGCATTTGGATTAATAGGACAACGATAATCACAACCAAAACTGTCGCGACAACGAATTTAAATATATCGAACGTTCTAGTATTCATCCGCTTGTCCTAATCGATCTGATGATCAATCTCGGCCAATTCCCGAGCCTGACGGATCAATTCATCTTCATCCGCGAGACGTTTGATATCTTCGCCGACTACCGCCTCCAAATCAGCGGGGGTCAATGTACCTAAATGAGCGTAGGTGTAAATTCCGGCTTCATTGAGTTTCTTCTCGATTACTGGGCCGATACCTTTAATTTTGCTGAGTTTGTCGGGGATCAGGTCTCCGGCCAAAATTGTGGCTCGATTGATTAGGGCCTCTTCATTTGCTAGACGTTTGATATCGTCCCCAACAATTTCTTCCAATTGATGTGGTGAAAGGGCTCCCAATTGGGAATAAGTTTGAATACCAGCCGCATTTAATTTCTTTTGAATAACCGCCCCAATACCCTTGATTTTGGTAAGATCATCTGGAACGATTTCTTCTTCGGGTTCGGCCTCAACTTCAATGGCGGCTGCACTACGAGTTTCTTGTTCTCCAGATTCAACTTTTTCTGGGGTTGGATCGGCTTGAGCACCGGCAACGGTTTCGATTTCGGTTCTGAGGTTCTGATTTTCAGTCTCTAATTTCGTGACTTTCTCATTAAAATCAGCATTTTGTTGACGTAAGCGATCGACTTCAGACTTGAGGGTTTCAGTCTCAGATTTACACTTCTTACGCCAATAGAAAAAGTCAATGATCCATTCGATCACCCAGCCGACCAGCAAACCGATGACAAACGCTAAGATTACATTGGTATTCATTTATTTTACTCCTAAAAATTGAGTTTATGATGGTTTTCCGCCACCACAAATGAGATGCTACCGGGTTCACTATTCTTACCCTGGGAAAATGATCACCGTTCCGAATTTTCTTCCATTTGTGGAACTACACAAGTAACCAACTTCTGGATATTATCTCCAGAAACAACCTCGACTTGAGGAAATGTGAGCCAGGCTAAAAACTCTACATTTCCTTTCGGTCCTAACACCGGAGAACGGGCCAGACCCCTAATCTCAAAACCCGTTTCGACGACAAATGAAAGCACCTCTGCCAACACCTGGCGATGAATTTCGGGATTCCTCACCACTCCTTTGCCACGGGCCACTTGTTTCCGCCCGGCCTCGAATTGGGGCTTGATGAGCGCCAAGGCCTCCCCCGCCTCCCCCCAGGCCTTAATTACGGGTAATAAAATCTTCAACGAAATAAATGAAGCATCGATCGTTACAAAATCAATGGTTTCTGGCAGGGATTCAACATATCGAGCATTGGTCCCCTCCATGACGACTACCCGGGGATCATTCCGCATTTTCCAATGCAAAATCCCTTGCCCCACATCAATGGCATAGACCTTCTCAGCCCCATTTTGCAGCAAACAATCGGTAAATCCACCTGTGGAGGCCCCCACATCGGCGCAGATTTTGCCGTTTACGTCCAGATCGAAAGTTTCAAACGCGGCGGCCAATTTATCTCCACCACGGGAGACAAACCGCGGGCCATGATCTACCGTCAACGCCACGTTGTCAGCGATCTTGTGCGAGGGTTTCGAGACCACCTGCCCGTCCGCCCTCACCTGTCCGGCCATCACTAGCCGTTGGGCCAAAGACCGACTCTCTACCAACCCTCTCTCCACCAATAAAACATCTACCCGAACTTTTTTCGACATGGCGCAATTGTAACATTGGTCGATAGCGTCTAATTTGCTCAAGAAGTCTAAATGGTCTCAGTAGTCTAACTGGTCAGCCTCTTTCGACATCTCAGACGAATTAGACCTTTTAGACCTGTCAGACTATTTAGCCCAATTCCCAATTGACGATTCACTCAATCCCTAATATCATTTCATCATGTTCACCGCCATCCTCAAAACCATGCGACCCAAACAGTGGGCCAAAAATGTGTTTCTCTTTGTAGGACTCATTTTTGACCGCAAACTAACCAACCCTGAAGCCATATTCCACACCATTTTAGGGGCTATCCTCTTTAGTCTGATCGCCAGTGTCGTGTATATCGTGAACGACATTGCCGATGTGGAGGCCGACCGCCAACACCCCAAAAAACGAACCCGACCCATCGCGGCTGGAACGCTCCCAATCTCAGTTGCCTGGGTTGTGGCCCTCATCATCGTTTTAATCGCGTTCCCCGCGGCTTATTTCCTGTCGCCGGGTTTTGCCGTGATTGCCATCATTTATCTACTGCTCAACCTGGTGTATTCCAAATGGCTAAAACATATCGTTCTACTTGACATTATCATACTGGCCTCATTCTATGTGATCCGTGTGGCTGCGGGCGTGGCCCTGATCGATGTCGTGCGGTTTTCTCCCTGGCTGTATATTTTCACGACCTTCCTGGCACTCCTTATTGGGACCGGTAAACGCCGCGCCGAACTCGCGCAGCTCGAACCGGGAATGAATACTCGCCGGGTACTCGAGGGTTATACCCTCAATTTTCTGGACCAGCTGATCACCCTGGCCTCGGGAATGACCATCATAACCTACAGTCTGTACACCTTCTCGGCCCCCAACCTACCTGAGAATCAAGCTATGATGTTCACGATCCCCTTCATTATTTACAGCATCTTTCGTTATCAATATTTGCTGCAAGTCAAAGACACTGGCGGCGCTCCCGAGGAACTTGTCCTTTCAGACCGCGCCTTACTGGCCGCTATCCTGCTCTACGGCTTTAGCGTCCTGCTCATTTTCTATATTTTTTAATCATGCCTGCCTTCACCGCCTCTGCTCCGGGGAAAATCATCCTTTTTGGCGAACACGCGGTCGTTTACGGCCAACCGGCCATTGCGGTCCCCGTGACCCAGGTGCGCGCCACGGCAACTGTGACACCGAATATCGGGGGAAAATCTGGGGACGTAAAAATCATCGCTCCAGAAATAAAACTTGAGTCCAATTTAGCCGCGCTGCCACCTGGAAATCCCATAGGGTCGGCGGTTAATCAAGTCCTTACCAACCTGAAAGTTGATCGCATACCCGCCTGCACCCTAAAAGTGACCTCCACCATCCCTGTCGCCGCCGGCCTGGGATCCGGCGCGGCGGTCTCGGTCGCCATTATCCGATCATTAGCTGGTTTTTTGGGCCGTCAACTCCCCAACGAAACCGTCTCCGCCCTGGCCTACGAAGTCGAAAAAATCCACCACGGCACCCCCTCCGGCATCGACAACACGGTGGTGACTTATGCCCAACCGGTCTACTTTGTGAAGGAGCAGCTGATTGAAACTTTCTCCATCGCCAAACCCTTCACCATCATCATCGGCGACACCGGCCTCCCCAGCCCAACCAAAGAAACAGTGGGGGCGGTACGGGCAGCCTGGGAAGAAACCCCCTTTGTATACAACCAGATATTTGAAGCTATCGGCAATCTAACGAAACTCGCGCAGGAATGTCTCATACACGGGCAAATCGAGCAGTTAGGGGATTGGCTGAATGAAAACCACACCCTGCTCCAAGAAATGGGCGTTTCATCCCCTCAACTAGACCAACTGGTGATTGCAGCTAGAGATGCAGGGGCTTTAGGGGCTAAACTCTCAGGCGGCGGCCGCGGGGGTAATATGATCGCGCTGGCCACGGCTGAAAACACCCCAAACGTCTCCCTGGCTATACGCAGTTCTGGCGCGATAAATACGATTACTACTCAGGTAAATACATGAAAATCCTCGAAAAACAATTTCAGCATGTCATTGCCCTAATTCTTCTACTCAGTGGGGCGTATTTAATTACCCAAGGGAATGACTTTTTCACGGGTCAATTTCTAGCAATCTCCTCAAAAATCTGGTTCTGGGCTTCGATCGCAGTTCCGGTTATCCATCAAGTCATCGTTATTTTCACCTGGCGCGGGGAACTCCACTATCAATGGATGACTGGCTGGTTCGGGGAGGGGGCATTCAAAATTTGGATGATCGGGTTTACGATCCTGTTCGTCGCCCGGCCAATTTCCGTGTGGGGATTGGCCATTGCTAATCGGGGCACCCTCCCCATTCAACCGGTAATTGGAATTATTTTGGGGCTGTTTTGTATCCCCCCCGTAGCTTATTTGGGATATTCGATCCATCATTATTTTGGTTTTGCCCGCGCCTTTGGGGAAGACCACTTCGAACCGGATCGCTACCGCGATTTACCCTTTGTGGCCGAAGGCATCTTCCGCTGGACGCCCAACGCGATGTACAAATTCGGTTTCCTGGCCCTGTGGCTGCCTGGATTTTTGCTGATCTCTAAAGCTGCCCTACTCTCGGCACTGTTCAGCCACATCTATATTTGGGTCCATTTTTATTTCACCGAACTCCCCGATATGCACCATATTTATGGGAAGGAATCAAAATGACGATTTCGTATAAAACTGATCTCCAGGACGTCAACTGGGATGAAATCAAAACCAAAGTCGCCGCTGATGATTTTGACAACGGCCGTACCCCAGAACAACTTCAGCAATCTTTTGAAAATAGCTTCGCGACCTGTATTGCATATGATGATGACCAAATCATTGGCAAAGTCCGGGCACTCTCCGATGGGGTTTGTAATGCATATGTTGTCGATGTCTGGACCTACACCCCCTACCGCCACCAGGGCATTGCTACCCAAATGATGAAAAAATTATTCGAGCAACTCCCCGGACAACATATCTACTTGTTCACCGATGATGCCATAGAATTTTATGAAAAATTGGGTTTCAAAAAACAAGAGATTGGTTTAGGCAAAGTTGTCGGGACCTGGTTAGAGACGGATCCGAATGGATAATCTCATTCTCTTAAAACTGGGAGGCTCGCTCATTACGGATAAAAATACACCGCAGACGACAAGGACAGATACGATTGCGCGGTTGGTAGGAGAGTTGAAAGAGTGGGGAATGGGAAGTCGGGAGTGGAGAGTGGTGTTGGGGCATGGATCAGGGTCGTTTGGGCATATACCGGCGCAGAAATATGGCACTCGGCAAGGGGTAAACTCGGAAGAAGAATGGCGGGGGTTTGCAGAAGTCTGGTACGAGGCGACAACGTTAAATCGGATTGTGATGGAGGCCCTACATACTGCTGGGGTTCCAGCAATCTCTTTCCCAATATCCGGAGGAGCAACGGCGCGCGATGGACAGGTGGAGGCTTGGAATTTAACACCATTGGTCACGGCTTTGGAGATGGGGGTCCTACCCGTCGTTTTTGGTGATGTGGTATTTGATTCGGTGCGCGGGGGGACAATTCTCTCCACTGAGGATATTTTCACACATCTAGCGCGAGAACTCCGGCCGCTGCGCATTCTCCTGGCTGGAATTGATGAGGGAGTGTGGGCCGATTTTCCATCTTGCACGCAGCTGATTCCCGAAATCACGCCGAAAAATTATGCGGAAGTCACCCAATCCGTGGGAGGCTCAACAGCGACCGATGTCACCGGGGGGATGGCGAGTAAAGTTGGGCAGATGCTCGAATTAGTGAACGCGATCTCGGGATTAGAAGTAATTATTTTTAATGGCAGTCAACCGGGAAATCTAACCAGAGTTTTGCAGCGAGAAAAACTCGGCACTCGAATCACATCAAACTAATATCAGCTTTCATCCGCGTGAATCCGCGTCCAATTTTTTCTTAAGTAATAGAGATCACCTTGCTCCGCACCCTTTGATAGGGTTTAGGGAGCTACCCAGGATGTTGGTTTTTCCCAATAATCATTGACAATACAAAAAGAGTAAATATGCATAAAATCCTTTTAGATATCCCCAACTGGATTGATACTGAGCGACTATATCTGCGACCCTATCAGGCCGGTGACGGCCCGTTGTATTTTGCGGCCGGGGAACGAAATCAAGAACATCTGGCCCAATATGAATCCGGCAATGTCCTCAATCACCTGAAAGACGAAACCCATGCCGAGGCCATCGTGCGTGAACTGGCCGCCGACTGGATGGCCCGTAAGTGTTTTTTCATCGGGATTTTTATCAAAGAAACGGATCAATGGGCTGGCCAAGTGTATGTTGGCCCCACCAACTGGGATTTACCGGAATTCGTGATCGGTTATGTGGCCGATGTCGACCATGAGGGCCAGGGTTACATTTCTGAGGCCGTGAAGGCGGTAGTGGCAATGCTGTTTAACGCTATGGGCGCCCACCGGGTCAAAGCCGATTGCAATGAAGAAAACGTTCGCAGTTGGAAGCTACTGGAACGCTGTGGTTTCAGGCGTGAAGGACATTTACGCCAAAATAAAAAATCCCCGGATGGCAGTTATCTTGGGGATTATCTATACGCAATTCTTCGGGATGAGTTTTTTGAATAGAACGCGGATTACGCGGATTCAACGGATTCGGGCAGATTATTTTTCAGGTTTGCAAAGCCTGCTTGGTTCCAAATATTGTTCATCTTGTCAGCAAAAATCTGCGTAAGCGAAGCGGCATTTGCGTCAGCCGCGTTCCATTCAGCGTTTTATTCAATATCAGCAATTTTTATTACGATTTTCCCTTGAGCGTGCTGTTCAGCCATGTATCGCAGCGCGGCGGGAACTTCTTCTAAAGGATAAGATTTGTCGATGACCGGCTTAACCTGTCCCGCCTCGATGTATTCTTTGATGATCGTCAAATCTTTGGTATTCGTTGTGGCCATAAACATCGTCCCCTGTTGACGTGAGAACATCGATATGAGGAAGGCCTTGATCACATAACGCATCCCACCATGCCCGCTATTGGGGATAATTAAGCCTTCAGGTGAAAGCACCCGCCGCAAATCCCGAAATGAACGCGCGGCGACATTATCCAGGATTAGATCGTAGCGGTTACCGCTCTGGGTAAAATCAGTTTGGGTGTAATCGAATACTTCTGTAGCCCCTAAAGAACGGACCAATTCCACATTTCGAGTGCTGCAAACGCCCGCGACTTCGGCGCCTAAAGCTTTTGCAATTTGAACGGCAAACGTCCCCACCCCACCCGAGGCCCCATGGATTAATACTTTTTGACCCGCCTGAACCTTACCGGCATCGCGTAGACCAATCAGGGCTGTAAGGGCCGCGGTTGGCACCGCGGCGGCTTCTTCAAAAGTCAAATTGGTGGGTTTGAGAGCCAGCCGATCCGCAGCGACACGCACATATTCGGCAAATGATCCACTACAAGCAGTGTAAACTTCATCGCCAGGTTTAAATTCGGTGACTGCGCTACCCACTTCCACAACCTGACCGGCCATATCCCAGCCTAGAATATGTTCTTTCGGGTTCGGAAACCCCATTGAGAGCCGCACCAACCAGGGATCACCCCGCAGGGTGAATAAATCTCCAGCGTTGAGGGATGCGGCCACAACCCGAACTAATACCTGGTGTTCTTCAATTTCAGGTTTGGGAACTTCTTTCAATTCCAACAGCTCTGGTGAGCCGTAATGATTTTGAACAATCGCTTTCATAATGGGGTTCCTTTCAATCAATTCGTCTGGTCTAATAACGTTTTAGACCGAAATAAGTTGCAAAACCTTACAAATCGATGTAGGATTTGCCTCAATTTAAGCAAAGCAAGGAAATTTAAATATGACTACATTAATCCATCAGCGCGTCCGCGCGGCACATAATGGCGAAAACCCCACTGCAATTTGCAAAATGTCATCCGGCTGGGCTGTGATTGGGGATCAGCAATTCATTCCCGGATACTGTTTACTCCTGGCTGATCCAGTTGTTCCCGATTTAAATGCCTTGACCGGTGCGGCGCGCGCCCAATTTTTGCAGGATATGACCATCATTGGCGATGCTTTACTCGAGGTGACGGATTCGTATCGGATCAATTATGGGATTTTGGGAAATACGGACCCGGCGCTGCACGCTCATATCTTCCCCCGTTACTTGAGTGAACCCGATGGGCCGCGTGCCATCCCCGTTTATATGGGATATTCGGCGGAAGAAAGAAATTCCCGCCCCTTTGATTTGGCGCGGGATCGAAATCTGATGCAGAAAATTGCCGCAGCTGTTCAATCACGGTTGTAATACTTTTTTGCAATTTCCTCGTTTCCCGGTTCAAAGTTTTCCCAAAATTCCTGGGGGGGATGGCGCAGATCGTAATCTACCCGGGTATCGTGCAAAACTCGCGAACAATAAGCATCACCCTGCATTAGGGTGTGCTCCATCGTGAGAATGACGTGATCGCCATAACTAGCTCTAAATTTTTCATAATCGCCATAACAACAAACCAAATATTTAAGTTCGGCATCGGGTAACTCCGTCATGGCATCGACACAAATGGGACAATTTTTATTTTTGAACGCGTATTTCCCCTCGGCTAGCTTGGTATGGACGATGACCCAATCCGATGAGGTAGTATCTCCAGATAAGCGGTGGGCTAGCATCTCTTCCAATGTAGCAAATTTATCGCGGTCAGCAGCTGGATGATCACGATAATACTGGGTTATATAACGTTTATAAAAATTTAGAGCGCGGGGGCGGTCAATCGTTTCAGCTAATGTTTGCAAGATGAAATATGATGGATAAGTCCAGGCCTGAATGAGGGCTTGCATAGAAATTTCAGCCTCGGCCATATGCCAAGCACTGGCAGCATCTAGTTGGAGTAACGCGCTGAAATAATTGAGGGCCGCCCTCGTCAATTGGGGATGTTGACTTAAATATTGATACTCTGAGAAAGTTTCAATTATTTCATTTGCAGGGGTTCTCAGATCAGTTTCTGGTGTCAAACTTAGTAACTTCTGGGTCAGGTTGGAGATATATTCATTAATGATCTCTGGTTTTTCTTGGGCAAGAAAAATCAGGAAAGTATCCAAACGTTCCAAGAAAATATCCCCGACTCGGTCCTTGGGATTGATGGTTATCAATTTTGCTAACGAATTTTCTCTAAATGTGCCCGTTTGTGTAAATTTCATAGCAATTTCCTCTTTTGCATAGCTCTAATTCCAATGATCGTCGTCTAAGTCAAATTTTTCGCACAACAAAACCATATCCTGTTTTTGAACCGCAGGAAGATCGTAACCGGTGTGGCAGATCACCTGGCTTTCGGCGGAAATGCACGGGACTGGAACTCCGTCTATTGTTCCTTGACCTGAAAGATCCTGACGGGAGAATTTAAAATCTTCCGCATCGGCCCAGGCGGGAATTCCATTGCCATTTTCATCCAAACGCAGCGCGTGGGCATCAAATTGGCGACCATCTGCATCCTGTAAGACAAAGGCGGTCGCTGTTTTATTGCCATGCCCGTCCACGACTGTCTGGTTCTCAGACCAGAGCTCGTGTAATTGATATCCATCACGACCTAACAATTCCCGCAGTCGAACCACATCATCCAACAACATCAACACATCCAGGTCTTTGTGGGGGCGCGTTTGTTCTCCCAGCAAGGCATCGATTCCCCACCCGCCAGTCAACCAGATGGGAATATCATTCGCAGCCAGAAGTCGATAAATTTTAATGGCATCTTCAGCGCTAACCATTGATTTTCATTGCCCTTTTATTCATGGCGATCATACAAAATATTGACAATTTTCCATTCCCCATTAACCTCCGCCAGGTGAACATAATCTACCCAACCATCACCGACGGTCTTGGCAGTCGCAATTTGCTGATACACATCCAGGATTTCAATTTCAACCACCCATTCTGCCTTCGGTCGCGGGGGTTTTGCACCCAAAGAACTGGCTCTGACGCGTTCAACCATCTCAGAAAATGTTGAAATATTGAGACAGATTATCCCAGTTTGCCCTAAAGGATAGAAACCGCGTTTTACTACCGCCGGGTAAAAAGATTTCTCCAGGCGATCATATTCGCGGCTGTACCAGCTCTCCATATAATCGAGTAAGGTCTGGTGAATAGCATGTTGATCCGCAGCCAGGATATCCGCGCGCGGGTTTTCGAACAAAATATGCATGATCTGCCAACGGCCATCGAGTTTGGCGAGATGAAGATAATCCGTCCAGGTTGATCCAACCGATTTTGCAGTCGCGATATTTTGGAAGACATCGCAAATGGTAATATCATTGCGCCATTCTGTAGTCGGTTTTTGGGGGTGGATATCCGAATCTTTTGCCAACGCAATCAATTGGTGAGCATTCACCTGCCGCAAGACAAAAACTCCGGTGGCAGGGATTGGATAAAATTTACGTTTTACAATGGTGGGGTGAATGGCCTCTACAAGTTTTTCGTGCCCGGCCCCATACCACGGTTCCATATAGTCAGTGATCGATTTCACAATGCCATCGAGGTCTGGTTGGGCGGCAGTCACAGAATCCAGAATTTCAATCGAAGTACTCATCTTTTCCTCAGACTAGGTAATGAAATAGGGGCAATCAAACCCCGTAGAGAGCGGTTCAACTTTTTTGGGTTCATTCGAGAAACTCCCTTTATTCTAATTAGGTATTGAAACGAATAAACTCGATCGTCTGTTGGATGATTTGGCGCGAACGATCGACATTATCCAGCAAATCAAAACCATGCCGTCCCTCGGGATGATTTTTAAGGTCAAGGGGGATATTTTTTGAAAGGGCTTCCACCACAAAATGATCAATACTGGTATTCAACGCAGCTCGGTCTAATCCCGCGCGGGCGATCAGGATGGGGAAAATATCCTGTTCCAATTGCTTAAGTTGATTAACTGGTGAAAATTCAAGCCGTTTCGCATCCGAAATTTGGAGGCCATCCGGCGGATTCGGCCGCAACTCTAATATCGAGTAATACAAAACCAGGACTCGCAGATAGGCCGGAACGGTCCGGATCAACCAACTGATTAAGGGGCCCCCACCAGAGAAAGCCCAGACACACAGCCGATCTTTGTCCAGTGAAAATTCAGATGCATGCTCCCTCGCATAATCTACCAGATCAATAATATCGTTCTGGGCAATATCCAAATGATCGCGACCATAATAGCGATGGTTGAACGTAATTCCGACGAAACCCGAGGCGGCTACGAGTTGGCCGTAGGACTTGAAAACACCCCAATCTTTCGGTTGGGTCAACAAATTGGGTGGTAAATAGCCACCATGAACAAAGATTACGCCTGGCCGAGACTCGCCTTGAGCCAAATTCGGTGGGACATAAACGTCAGCCAACAAATCCCTATCTTTAGTACGCTTGTAAAGCAGATCTTTGTAGGCCTTGACTTTGTCCATCCCAGGGACGGAATAAACTACTTTTTTGGGTAAGGCTTCAACCAACCACCGGGGATCTTCCAATTTTTGATTCGCTTGATGATATTCTGACATATGAAGGATTGGCTTCAGGAAATTATTGCGGCAATTTCGGTCATTTGAGCCACACTCAACGGGCCAAACTCCATCGCCTGGACATTTTCAGTAACCTGTTTTACGGTTTTGAATCCGGGAATCGGAATTGTCCGCGCTGAATGGGCCCAAATCCAAGCTAAGGCGCCTTGGGCCATCGTCCGCCCCTCGCTGGTCAGGATTTCTCTTAAAGCGTCAACTCGAGCAAGCAGGGTTTGAATACGTTCGGAATGCCAATCCACGCTTTTGCGGCCATCTTCTTCCTCAAATTCGTATTCGGGGTGGAATTTTCCGGTGAGTACGCCGCCGTTGAGGGGTGATTTGTTGATACTGGCGAGATTATGTTGTTCACATAAAGCCAGCATTTCATCTGCGGGACTAAAAACATTGACCCGATGTTGGATCGCGGTGCAATTCTCACTCTCCGCAAAGATGGCAGCCAAATTGGGGTGATCGGTGCTCCACCCAAAATAACGGATTTTGCCCGCGGCGACCAATTCTTCCACGGTGGCGCGCACGTCCAGGGCGCGGGTCTCATCATAAGTCCCCCAATGGAACTGGTAGAGGTCAATATAATCGGTCTGTAAGCGTTTCAGGCTGCCTTCACAAGACTCACGAATAAACTCCGGGGTGATGACATAATCTTGCCCCTTGTCGTAGTGCATATTTTTTTCGGCATCAAAAATGGAGCCAAATTTGGTTGCCAGGATCACTTGATCGCGACGGCCCTTGAGGGCCTGCCCCACAACTTTTTCGCTGTGCCCGGCCCCATAATTATTGGCGGTGTCGATGAAATTAATCCCTAAATCGAGCGCGGCGTGAATAGCGCAAATCGATTCGGCATCATCCACTTTGCCCCAGCCCATTTGGGAGACATTGCCATCTTCACTGGTGCGCAGGTTAGGCCCACCAATGGCCCAACAACCCAGCCCCATTGCTGAGACCTCAATATTAGACCGTCCCAATTTTCTAGTCAGCATTAACTTTTCTCCTAAATAAAGTGTGCGCAGGGATCGCGCTGCGTCGAGTTCAGCCCGCCCCACGCACACTTAATCCAAATCCGGGGAGGATATTAAGATGTCTTTGTTACAAAGAAATGGATTTATTGGTTTTTCGTGGTCGATTAATAATGATGGAAGTTTCAGGCTTCTGCTACTTCAGGTTCTTCCTCGGGTACCGCCACTACCTCTGCCAATTTCTCCATGAGACTTTCTAACTCTTTTTTCTGGTCCGCAGACAAAATTGCAAATGGTTTGGCAAAGTATTCGTCTGTGCGGTCTTCGGCTTCCTGGCGGATCCGTTGGCCCTCGTCTGTGAGGGCGTATTTTTCATTCTCTAGGATAGCCCAACCAAGAGAAACCAATTCATCATAAGCGGCGGCGTAATCGGTTTCAACATAGCCCCGATACTCACCCATCCGTTCGGCAAGATCGGCTGGGGTGTGAACTGTTTCTTCGCCCTGCCACATTTGGGTCAAGGTTTCGAACACGCGCCCTTCAACGCCATAAAAATCTTTCCAAGCTGCAATATGAACGTCATCGCGGTAGTAGGCCAAGTCCGTCATGTACCGGCGGAGACGCAGCATGGGCGGAGCATCTTTGCCGGGATCGAGACGAATTCCAATTTCCATCGTGGGGGTTGGTTCAGCCTGTTGGTAGGCCGCGTCAACTAGCTTGGCGAGTACATCCACGATTCGCCCCGTTTCTTCTTTCGAGAGTGAGGGTAAATCCCCAAAAAGTTTGTTTCCAACCTTCAAAAATTGCTCAACGGTTTCCATTCCTTTCTCAGAAACCTGGTATTCACCCTCCGCAATTTTGTCCAACCACCCCCGTTCGACAGATTCATCCATTTGTCGGGGATATACTTCCGGATTAGCGTAAGGACCCCGGTGAACATAGTCTGACACCTTCAAGGGATCGGGTGAAAATGCGTATCCAATTTGGATGAACCCAACATCGGGTCCCTCTAACCCTTCAATTTTCTCAATAAACTCTCCCAGGGCTGTATTTGTCCGGGCCCCGATCCCCGCAAATACTTTCCCCGCGACATCAAGATACCATTGAGCAGATTTCGTCATTTCAAACTCCTTTTTTTCGTTTGATTTTCACCAATCGTATTCAAAATTTTCTTTTTTTAGCGAGTTTTATCCCTCGCCCATAGTACGGTCCCCCACTCAGCACTTTTTGCATTTTCGGCATGACCGTAATAACCTGTGGTTTTGATCGGTTTAATCGCTTTCGTCAGACTCTCTAAATTTTCCCGTAACTCTTTCAGCGTTTCTTCGTCTTTGACTGCCCAAGGTTCAGAAAAATTAAAACTCAACGCCCGGGCGACCTCCGCAACGACCTCCATACCCTTTGGGGTCGGTTCGTAACCCCGTCCGGCTGTTGTGATCCATTTTCGGGTGACAAGGTCGTCAATTGCCGCGGTATAGGTTTCAATTTCATAATGCCGTTTTGGCCCCAACTTTTTGGCTAATTGGGCTGCGTCGCGGGCCAAACCTTTGTAAATATACGAAAAAGCCTCCCAAACATAACTGTTGACTTCCTGTTCCATCCAGGCCGCAACATAGGCATCATCCCGATAGGCCAACAGATGAGATAACTGATTGCAAATCTGAGCCAGGGGATTCTGTGGCACCGGTGCCAGGCGGACATCCAGGTCAAAGGCGGGTTTATATTCGACCACCGCATTGTTGGCAATCGAGTCCACAATATCATTCAAATGAGGCGCAATCCAAACTAACTTCTCCTCCGAAAAGGTGCTAAGATCTTCATAAACGGGTGAAAGCTTTTTCCCCAGACGAGTGTAGATGGTCTGACTATTGCTCGTAGCCTGATAAACCCCCTCCCGAAGGATTACGAGCCAGCCGCGTTCCACGGCAATCTGCAATCCTTGCCGGAGATGCTCGGGGTTGGTGTAAGGCATGCGATTATAGATTTGAGCCAGGCCAAAGGCCTCTGGGGCTAAACCAATGGCGATTTTGGCAATCGGTTCGCTAAAATGATCTAATTCATTCAGCCGGCGGTTCGATTTTGCCAGGATTGCTTGGGAGTGGGTCTCGACATCAGCTAAGATCTTTCGGGCGATTTCCAACACCCAGGTGTGCGATTGGGCGCAGCGTTTCCGTTTTTCTGGGATATAAAAAGATATATTGGGCATAATTAGATTCTTATATACGTTAGATAGTTATCTAACAAAGATTGTAATCGAACAAAAACCAGTTGTCAAATAGAATTAATTAGACTTTAAGAATTATGCTCAATTCCCTGTTGATCAACAGAATCCCCCTAACCCGAACACCTGCGCCCCACCGGCTGTTATTCCCCTTCTGCGCTGGACGACATACCGGCTTCCAAAAACGATTCTAAGGCAGCACAGGTGGCCTTAATTGCCTCAGAACGGGCTGCAAAACTTTTCTTTTCTTTGCCATCTCCGCCCAACGTGACCTGTACTAACCCCGCTAAGCGTAATGCCTGGAGATGATGGGTCACCGTTGGCGGTCGCAGACGGAGATTGCGAGCCAATTGGGCCGGGCTGTGCGGTTTTTGGGTCAGATAATGCAATATTCGCAAGCGAGTGGGATCAGAGAGAGATTTGAGGGCGCGCACCAAACTCTCGGGGACATTTTCACCCGGCACCAAGGATTCGGTTGCCGACCGGCCGCCATACAGCCATACCCCCCGATTCGGATCAGTTTTACCAAAATACATCAGGGGCGTGACCCAAAAAGAAGGGGCCAGGACCAATTCTTCCATCTCTGGGAGTTCGGTAAACCGAATCCCCTGCGATAACTCCTCGATCAAATCAGGTAAAGGAAGTTCAGCTTCTAACCGCTTGCCACGCTCGAAAGCCGATTTCAGGGCCGGACCAATCCGTTTTTCTTCTTCTGAGAAGAACACTTCCTGATAAGTGTGCAACGCGGCCAAATAGCGCTCGCCAAACTCTTTTGATCGCGCCCACCAATCCAGAATATTTTCTAATTTCTCGCGCGATGAAGCTTTCTTTTCATCAATTTTTTGCAATTCGGTTAGGAAATATGTCAGGTCACTATCGGTCCATTGGCCCTTGGCAGCGACACCAATGAGAAACTGCTCAATTTCATTATCTTTGACACCCAATAAAGCTAAATTTTGCAAACGTTCTTCAGCCGGAATCTGGCCTAAGGTGAATAAAACTGTAAGGGCGTCTTTGGGATCCGGCAACTTATGAACCCAATGAAACGGGATATGGAACAGTTTCAAACCTTGCTCCAAAATTTCTCGAACATCGGTTGGGAGCCGTTTACGTACACTTGAAGCCCAAGCGCTGCGAACCCCAAAATCTTTGGGGTTGTGCAATACTTCCAGGCTAATAAAAAGATCGTATGCGGTGCCCCATTCCCAGAGAAGTTTTGGTGAAGTTTGCATTGGGATGCTCCTTTGGTGTCACAAAGTTGGCGTTTTCTTTCAAGATGTTATATTAGATAGTTATCTAATTATCATTTCCCACATTATAGAGAATCCCCTGCTTTTGTCAAGCATTCTAACGAACTAGAATCCCATCCCAGGTAATACTCGGATTAACGCAAAAAGTGTAGCCGTGCACCGCTACACTTTTTGCTAAGGTCAAGCAGTTTTATCGCTTGACCCTTATTCGTAAGCTAAAACTTCCCGGATAGTGAGGCGCGCCGCATTGCGAGCCGGGAGTAAACTGGCCACGAAAGAGAGCACTAATACTGCAATTAGCCAGATTACAAAACCCTGGTAAGTGATCGTTAACTTCATCGGAGAACCAAACATGGCTTCACTGACAATTTTCAGCAAGAAGTGGCTGATGGGGAAGGACAAAAACAACGCCAAAAACCAGGTGATGAATCCGATCACGCCCCCCTCGATAACAACGGACTTGATAATCTCGCGATCCATGGCCCCGATGGCCCGCATCACCCCGATTTCGCGGGTGCGTTCGAGGACGTTCATCCCCATTGTGCCGGTTAGACCAATGCTGCCGACAAAGGCCGTCAACAGGGCCATTAACAGCAAGAATATGACCAGGATATTAAGGGCTTTGGCACTGTCCGACTGGGTGATAGAACCGGACTCAACTTCGTTGACCATGAAATCGCGATCCCGCAAATAACCGTCGAGGGTTTTGCCAATTTTCTCTTGCTCTTCCAGATTGTGATTACTGGTGATGACGCGGAAGGTCATGGCCTGGTTGGGCATATTTACCAGATCGGAGATGAATTCATAATCGGCGTACCCTAGGGTATCATCCATCATTCCTGAGAAGCGAAAAACACCCACAACCGTCCAATCTTCATCGCGACCTGCGGGCGTATCCACCCGAATTTTGTCTCCGGGCTGTAAACTTGGGTAAAAATCATAAATCGAATCTGACACCACCAGGGCATCCTGCTCACCGGGTTCCACCCATCGCCCGGCAATCATATCGGGGTCCACCAGGGAACTTCCCGCGGGCGGGGCCATGATACGGATTTTCTCGATGACGTTATCCTCAGGATCAAGCACATCCACGCTGGCTGCCCCCCATCCTTCCACTGCGGTCACACCCGGAACGGGCAAGACTGCCTTTTCGATGCGAGAAATGGGGTACGGACGGCTGAACCCTAAGGTCACATCGGCCTGGAAATGTTGAGCGATTTGCGCCATGAAATGATCTAACGAGGCTCGGACATTAAATACACCGATAAAGATGGCACCCGCAGTCGTCAGGGTGAAAATCGTCAAAGCCAGGCGACTTTTGCGTCGGAATGTGTTGCGGAAGGAGAGAATGATTGGCCGGGACAGCCATTGGATCCACTCCGAAACCCGGTTTAACCAGTTGCCGTCCGCGGCCTGAGCACCCGGCCGATCATTACTGATAGCCTGGCGCACATTGATCTTGGAACCTGAGTTGACGGGGATAAATCCGGCGATCAAAGGGATCAAAACCGCTATTAGAATTTGCAGGACAATCGACAGCGGAATTACCCGAAATCCCAACAAATCGGCATTAATAAATCCGACAATGAATTCGGCAAATGCATAACCCGTAATCACGCTGAGCGGCAAGGCAATCGCCAACGCCACGAGGCCATATGCCAGGATCAAAACCAGATACATCCCCATAATTTGAGCACTGCGGCCGCCGACCAACTTCATGACACCGATCTGGCGAAGATGCTGACCGAGCAGGGCATTCAGGGTATTGACGATCAACGAACTGCTCAGAACCAGGATCAGAGCGCCCAAGGCGCCCAAAACGCCCAATAACGCCAAAACAATTGAGGCCATTGGATGATCATTTGAGAGTTGGGTCTTCGTGCGATAGACCTGACGGTGATTGCGCTCAATTTTATCTTCGATATCCGTGGCGATGGTTGTGATATGGGCTTCGTCTGTGGCAGGATCGCTGACGCGGACCAATAATTGGTTGAAGTGATCGCCCCCCCCTAACCATTCAAGGGTGTCGAGGGTGACAAAACCATTGGCACCGGCCATAAAATCCGCTCCATTGGTGACCTGATCGGTTACTAAACCAACCAATGGTAGGAAATGCGTGGTGCCATCGGGCATTTCGATCTCGATCTCATCGCCAACTTGAAACCCCGAGTTGTTGAGAAAATCATGGCTGACAATTAATTCCCGCCTGCCAGGGGCTCCACGACCGTCGAGGGGATTGAACAAATTAATTTCAGCGGTCTCAAAATCTGAAATCCCAATCAATTTAATATTTTGCCAGGATTCGCCTTCCCGGTGGGCGCGGACGGATATGACCTGCCGGCCTTCGACTGTTATTACCCCCGGAATTTTTTCGATCGAGCGGACGAAGTCTTCGTGAAATGGATCCATGCGGATGGCAATGTTATGCGGGTTGCGAGCGGCAAAAGTCAGCGGGATATCTTGTGACATGACAACATACGTAGTCACAATGGTGCCGACGGAGAAGACACCTACGGCAATGGAGGCGACGACCAGGAGGGTCCGAAGTTTGTTATCCCACAGATCGGCAAAAACTTTGCTCCAGCGGGGTTTGATGAGGTTGGGTTTCGAGGCTTTCATATTTTTCTCACCACAAAGGACACCAAGGTTCACGAAGTTTTCTTCGTGCGACTTTGAGTTCTTTGTGGATAATTCTGTTCAATTCAACTATTTTTCTCGTTCCAGGTGTTCTTTCTCGTTTCAATACTCTGCGTTGGAACGAAGGGGATTCGGAGCGTCCAGAGGGCGGTTACGACGCAGTGCATCGTAACCAGGATTTAGGAATGGGATTGGATTAATTGTTGGGTCTCAGTAATTCGGACTTGGGAAATTTGATCCAAGGCGGCTTGCATTTGGGGGGAAGTACCCACCAGCCGCAGGAACTCGGATTTGGAAATCATGGTGATTTCAGCAGAATTCTCAGAACTGGTACGGACGCTGGCAATGGAGTTTTGACCGGTGGTCAGTGAGACTTCACCGAAAAATTGACCGGGGCCAAGACGGGCAACCCGCGTTTCAGGGATGTGGGTATTGATCAGCACATCTACTTCGCCCGAGGCAACCATGTAAAAATAATCGACGGGCTGGTTCTGATGGATGATAGTTTCGCCAGGGGAGAAAGTCTGTTTCTGGGATTTATGAGTGGCTGCCAGCATTTGGGGATGATCCAGGAATGGGAGGGCGCGCACTACCGTCTGGTCGATGACTTCGCCATCGGACAGAATTATGGTTTGATCGGTCCGTTTAGTGATTTCAGGGTCATGAGTGACAATCAGGACCGTTTTGCCCTGGGAGGCAAGTTGCTCAAATAAACTGAGGACGACTTCCGCCGATTTCGTATCGAGATTCCCGGTGGGTTCGTCGGCTAAGATGATGGCCGGATCGGTGGCCAGGGAACGGGCAATCGCCGCACATTGCTGCTGTCCACTAGAGACGTTGCCGGGGAGTTTGTGCGCCTGCTCTTCCAGGCCGACCATTTTGAGCAGTTCCAGCGCCTTGACCGGGCGGTCTCGGAAGTTGTAGACGTTGCAGTAATCCATGGGGAGCATGGTGTTTTCGAGCAATGTCAGGGTCGGCAAAAGTTGGAAGAATTGGAAGACCACTCCCATATTCTGGCCGCGCCACAAGGCCCGTTGACTCTCGGTTTTATCGTAAATTCGTTCGCCACCGACGGTGACTTCTCCTGAGGTGGGATGGTCGATGCCGGTGATCATGTTAAGCAGCGTCGATTTGCCACAACCCGACTTCCCCACGATGGAGACGAATTGACCGTAATCGAATTCCAAATCAATCCCTTTAAGGGCTTTGAATTTTCCGGCCGCGTTTTCGTAGGTTTTGACGACATTTCGGAGCACGATAGCCGGGGTTTCCGATTTTGGTTGATCTTTTTGATTTTCTGATCTTTTACGACCTAAGCTCCCAAATGGGTTAGCCCCGGAAACAATCTCGATACTCGCAGATTGCTGACCTTTTGTCGGGATGAGTAGATCCACATTGTCAGAATCAACCAATTTTCCGTCCGAGATGCGCAACCGGCGCGAGAAACGGGTGGCGAGGCTGGCATCGTGAGTGACCATGATGATCGTTTTGCCTTGGGCAGCCATTTTTTCAAAAATCTCGAAGATGGTTTCAGCGGTGACAGTATCGAGGTTGCCAGTGGGTTCGTCGGCGATGATCAGAGGCGGGTCGTTGACCAACGCCCGGGCAATGGCCACCCGCTGTTTTTGCCCGCCGGAGATGTGAGCCGGAATTTTGTAAGCATGCTTGACGATGTCGACCATTTCGAGCAATTCGAGGGCTCGCTTTTTGCTGACGACGGGGTGATAGGTCCCAGAGAAATCTTGGGGGAGCATGACGTTTTCAACCAGGTTTAGGCTGGGCATCAACTCAAAGGATTGGTACACAATCCCGAGATTGCGTCCCCGCCAGAGGGCCAGAGCATCTTCACTCAGCGTGTGAATGGCAAGCCCCTCATCGCCGGAGTCCCTCCCATAAAAGCGGACATCCCCCGAAGTCAATTCGCTGACTCCCGAGATCATATTTAGTAGAGTGGTCTTGCCCGCGCCCGATTTTCCAGTGAGCCCCAAAAATTCACCTGGCAAAACATCCATCGAAATACCATCCAGAGCAATGAACGGGCCATCACCCGTGGCGTAAGTTTTAACAACCTCATGCAATCGAAGGATAGGTTTGTTTGGTGCGGTTAACATGAAAAAACCTCCGGTAGGAGGTTGCGATTTCCAACGAACATTTTTTTGGTCTCCATACATCTAAAACACCTGTTTCATTCCGTATCTGATTATATGAATTTGATCTTTTTAGGTGAGATGCCGGGCACCATTAGGAGCATGACGCGCGTCATGTAATGCTATAATGCAGATATAGTATTTTCGGGGAACAACGGATTTTGGAGCAAGAATGGACGAATCGGATTTATCAGCCAACATTTTCAACCAAGTTTTTATTGAGCAATCAGATTTATGTGAGACCATCATCAACAGCATGGGCGATGGCTTGATTGCTGTAGATTACGATGGCAAGATTAGGTTGATGAATCATATTGCCGAAATTCTGACCGGCTGGAGGCGGGAAGCTGCGATGGGGACCGATATTGCCAGCGTGTATCAAGTTTATGATCTAGATGAAGGGATTCAGGCCAAAAACATTGCGTTTTTAAGTGTGTTTGAAGAAAATGAGCGCTTTGCGGTCCACAATCGGTTTCGGTTGAAGCGTAAAGATGGATACGAAATTCCCATCAATGAGACTGCTTCCCCGATTGTTGACACCCAGGACAATTTATTAGGTGCTATTCTGATCTTTCGGGAAATCACCGAATCTTTGGAAGCTGAAAACCAATCTGAATATCAGGCTACCCATGATTACCTAACCCAACTCCCCAATCGGATGTTGTTTATGGATCACTTAATCCACGCGATCGCCAATGCCCGGCGGACGATGACCAAAGTGGGGGTTTTGTATATCGATTTGGATAAATTCAAAACCATCAACGATACTTATGGGCATGATTTAGGTGACAAAGTTTTACAAAATACGGCGATCAAACTTAAAAATGCTGTCCGCGAAACCGACACGGTGGCCCGCATTGGAGGAGATGAGTTCGGAGCCGTTTTGACCAATCTCACTCATCAAGATCATGTCGCTGCCATCGTTGAGAAAATTTCAGCTAGTTTCACGGAACCAGTGATTATAGGGGAGCTTAAAATCCCAATGCGTTTATCAATTGGAAGTTCCATTTTTCCTGACGATGCGGGGGAGATTGAGGCTTTACTTGATCAGGCTGACCAAACTATGTACCAACATAAGCAGCAACACGGATCAAGTTATGAAAGATAAAAAAATAGCAGATATGAAACAGCATATCCAGCACCAAGGGTCAATAAATGGAAAAATCTTCAGGCCACAAGACCGAACTCACACCAGAGCATAAATTTTTTCAAGATCCACACGCCAATGTCCAAGTAAATCGGGCAATCACTGAATTGACATGGGATAGCCTGCGACCGGTGGCCTTTGCGCTGGCGGGCCTCTATATTTTTTTTGCAATTGGGCATTTATTTTTATTGGCTGCGGAAATTAAGGTGGTGATGAGTGCCTTGGCAGGGGGTACTGCCCTGATCATGTTAGTTTTAGGCACCCTGGTCGGCCGAAATTCATTTTCTGAGCGCTGGACTTATCCCCTGGCATTCTTTCTTATTGGCCTCACAATTCTCAATAGTTTGCTCCACATCTTCTTGACCGAAGATATCACTCAAACCACAAATTTAATGCTGGTTATTTTTGGAGCCGGGTATTTCATCATCTCTCGGAAATGGTTTTGGACCTCCCTGGCGCTCACCATTGGCGGGTGGGTTTTCTTTGTAATGAAACTCCCAAATCATGAACTGGCCATCCATTTTGGGATCGCAATCATTAGTACCGGTCTTATTTCAATCATTTTCAACCAAATCCGCAATCGAACGCTGCGCAATGCTGAGAGATTTCGCCTGCGGGGCAAATACCAGCAAACTGAACTGGAAAAAAATTTCGTGGCCACCGCCGAAGCCCAGGAACGCTACCAACGCCTCACAGAGGCTACCTTTGACGGCATTGTCATTCACGAACAAGGTGCGATCGTCGATGCCAATACTGCTTTTGCAGAGATGTTTGGATACTCGCACCAAGAGGTTATTGGGCAAAGCGTTTTAGATTTTACCGCCGCGGAAGACCAAGAGCGTTCATTCAACTATATGCGCTGGGGGTATGAACAATCTTATGAAATTACGGGGGTAAAAAAAGACCAGACTACCTTTCCAATCGAACTCACCGCGCGTCAAGTTTCGCATAAAGGGAGGGCGTTACGGGTCGTAGTAGTACGCGACCTGACAGCGTTCAAAGCAGCTCAACAAGAAAGAGATCGATTCTTCAATCTATCGATTGATATGTTGTGTGTCATCGGGTTTGATGGTCATTTCAAACATCTGAGCCCCGCATTTGAAAACACACTCGGATTTACATATCAGGAGATGCTGGACCAGCCATTCCTGGATTTTGTACATCCTGAAGACCAGGAGAATAGCAGCCAGCATTTTCAATCCGTTTTACTGGGGGCCGATGTATTGAACTATGAAAACCGTTTCCTAACTCAGGATGGTGCCTGCAAATGGATCCTATGGAATGCGACCGCATTTGCCGAGGCAAATTTGATTTATGCGATTGGCCGCGACATTACAAAACAAAAAGAAAACACTTTAGCCCTCCAAGAACGGGAAGAGCGCATCAATGCGATTCTTAACACGACTGTGGATGGCATCATCGTGATCAACGAAGCTGGCCTGATCCAATCCTTCAATAAAGCGGCAGGGCATATATTTGGTTATTCTGAGGCCGAAGTGATTGGGAAAAATGTCCATATGCTGATGCCCGATCCCTATCACCACGAGCATGATGGTTATGTGGGCGCATACCTGGAAACTCGAAAACCTAAGATCATTGGCAAAGGGCGCGAGGTGCAGGGCATTCGTAAGGATGGCGAAATCTTCCCGCTGGCATTGGCGGTCAGCAATGTAGAATTACCCGGGCGAACCCTCTTTACCGGGATCGTGCGCGATATTACCCAGAGGGTCCAGGCCGAAGAGGCTTTACGGATGGCCCGCGAACGCCTACAGAATGAAATCGATTTGGCGGCTCAAATTCAATCCAATTTATTATCGCGGGCAGTACCGCAATTTGACACATTTGAAGTTGGGGCGATTGCCCTCCCCGCCCGATTTTTGAGCGGAGACTTCTACGATTTTAGTGCCCTCGATGAGAATATCGAGCAATTTGTTTTAGGCGATATTGCTGGCAAAGGGATACCCGCCGCATTGCTGACTCTGTCAACCCGCTCCCTGATTCGCGCGGAGGCCGAGATCGAAAAATCCCCGGCCAAGATTTTGACCCGAATCAATCGAGACTTGTATTCCGACTTGGATCAAGCCGAGGTCTTTATCACCTTGTTTATCGCCCAGCTCAATCTGTCTGAGGGGTCGGTCCAATATGCCAGCGCCGGGCATGGCGAAGCCCTGATTTGGCGTTTTTATGAAAATGAAATCCAAGCGCTAGAAGCCACGGGGTTGCCAGTGGGAATTTTTCCAGATGAAACTTATTCTGAGCACAACATTGCTATGCGACCCGGTGATGTCTTACTCATCTATTCAGATGGGGTAACCGATGCAACCAACTCAGCCGAGGAACAATTCGGTTTGGACCGTTTGAATGCGATTATTTGCCAAACAGGCGCGTTGTCGGCCCCTGAAATCACCGCCGAGATCGTCTCACAGGTCCAGGCGTTCAGTGGCGGTCAGGAGCAGGATGATGACATCAGCATTCTGGTCATTAAGGCCTTGCCACGCCAGATTATTTATGAGGCCCCTGGAACCCTGGAAAATATGGATGGGTTGATCGCTACAATTCGGGAGAACGCGGCCATTTACGGCCCAGATTTTGCCTATGAAATTGAACTGGCTAGCTCCGAGGCCATCACGAACATCGTTGAGCACGCCTACCGCACCAAATCGGGGCCAATCCGGATGGAAATCCAGCTCGAGGCCGAAGCGATCAGCCTCGATTTCTATGATCAGGGCGGCACTTTCGCCTACGATCCAAGCGCGGCGCCAAACCCGGAAGATCTACTCGAGGGCGGCTATGGACTTTCAATCATGACGCAAGTATTTGACGAAGTCATCTACGAACCAGATGAACAAAACGGGAACCATTGGCGACTGATTAAAGCATTGCGAGGAGGCTAAAGATGAACCGATTGAGAAAATGGATTGGCATCGCGGGACTTATGCTGGCTGTGACCTTTTGGGGCGGGAACCATCACATCGCCCAGGCCGCACCCGAGGGAGCGCTACCCACCACCGACGAATCGTTTGAAGATTGGGGTTATGGGGATCGCACGGCGTATTCGATGTTCGGGGCCTTAGAATATTATTTCCCCATCCCTGAAAATTGGACCCTGCAAGAGGGAACTCAGCTCAATCTGGTGCTTAGCCATTCCCCGCTGCTGAAACCCGACCGCTCAACAATGACCGTCATCGTGAATGATATGGCGATTCATTCAGGCCATCTGGATGAAACCAATCAAGATCGAGCCAACATCTCGATCGACCTGCCAGTGCATATTTTTCAAGATGATTCAGAACGGGCTGAAGGCTATGTAGTGTTGATTCAATTATTCATGCGGCTAACAGATGAAATTTGTGAAGAAACCAATAACCCGGCCCTGTGGGCAACCATCCATCAGGATTCTACCCTGACTTTGGTGGCTGAACCCCGGCCGATAACGGATGATCTGGCTCTGCTGCCGTATCCCTTAATTGTAAAGAATGCCCTCGACCAAAACAGTGTCACTTTTAGTTTCGACCGCACCCCGGCCAACGATGATCTTAACGCTGCAGGGCAGGTGGCCGCCTATCTGGGAAGTAAAGCCACCCAAGACCTGATTGAATTCCAGGTCCACCAAGATAGCACCCTGGCTGCTCAACATCCCAGTGTGGCTGTGGGTTATTCTCCGGCCGGAACGCCTGCCACCGCCCCCAGCGCGCTCGAATTTCAAGCCCATGACGGTCAGGCAGTTTTATCACTTCAGGGGACTTCCCCGCTTTTGAGCAGCCGCGCCCTGCGGCACCCCGACTATGTTTCTCAGCTAGTGGGTCAGCGCGTCGAGATCCGCTCCGCCCTCTCAAACCCAACGGAAGCCGAACTCTGGCCGTGGAAATTTGGAGCGGCCACTTTCTGGCAGCTAGGGGTTTACGAACAAACTGTCCGCGGGGTGGGGCAGCAATCCTTATTCTTGTTTTTCGAACGACCAGCTGGATGGCAGTTGAACACCGATGAAATTTATCTCGATCTACATCTGACCCCTTCGCCCATGTTGTTGCTGAATCAATCGGGGGTTAAAGTCCGCATTAATGGCATTGATGTCGGGGCTATTTCATACGCCGAACAGCCCGGCGAGGGAGATTTCTACCGCATTCCATTACCCGCCGATTTGATGAATATTTCCCCAGCGGTGACTTATACCGCTGATCTGATGGTTGAATTGGTCTTTGAGCATCAGCTCCAACAAGAGGGTTGCGAGCCAATTTATGCTGAAAATGCCTGGACCACCGTCCACTCGAACTCCTACTTTTACTTCCCACATACGACCCACAAATTGCCGGATTTATCCGTTTTCCCATACCCCTTCCTTGATCCCCAGGAAAACACGCCGGTATGGATCGTTTTGCCTGATACCCCTAGCGACCAAGAACTGGCAAGCGCGCTGTTGGTCTCTCAGATTTTGGGCAAGTTCACCTTCAATCCCTGGCAGGAAATCAACCTGACCTATGCCAGCGAAATCGAGGCCCTCGACGAGAATACGATCTTGATCGGCACGGCAGAACGGAATTCCTGGGTGGCCCAGGCCGAGGCGGAACTGCCCCCATCCCAACAAAGGTTGGTCCAAACCATAGTTACCCAGGATGCAATTGGCAATCTCAAGGAATTTGAATCGCCCTGGTCGGGGGACAAATGGGTTTTAATCGTCGCAGGGCCAGATGATTTAGGAATCTTGGCCGCGGCGTTGAATTCCCAAATCCCCTCGGCATCCATTGTGGCTGTTCGGGCTGACGGATCACTGGAACCGGTTAACCGGGAAGTTCCGGCCCCGCGCATCCCTGAACCTTACCGTCAGCCGCGTGCCACCCTGCTGCCCAAACCAGCCACCTGGCAGATCGTATTAGGAGTTTTAGGCCTGACCGTTTTAGTATCGTTGACCGTCATTTTTATCTATCGGCGCCGATCATAGGTAAGAGTATCTCTGCCATGCGAACCAATACCTGGTCTCGATTTGTTTCCTGGATGCTACCTAATGAGGCCGCGCGCCGCTACGAGTTACGGATCGCGGTCTTTCGAGTGCTGGCGGTGGCCAATATTTTTTTAGGAGTCTACTATTTGGGATGGCGGTACACCTCCAGCCTGAATCTAGCGGCCTTATGGTTTGCGATTCCCCTGGTTTTGGCGGAGACTTACAGTTTCCTGGACACCTTAATGTTTGCCTTCATGATGTGGAAGCCGCCAAGGCGCGTCTCGCTTCCGCCGCGCGGGGATGAAACTGTAGACGTCTTTATCACCACTTACAACGAACCCATCGAACTCGTCTCCCTGACGGCCGAAGCCGCCACTCGCATCCAGTGGCCCCACCTAACAGTCCACATTCTCGACGATGGCTCACGCCCCGAGATGGCTGCCAAAGCCGCGGAATTGGGCTGCGGCTATATCGCCAGAGGATCAGAATGGGAAAACAAACCCCGCCATGCTAAGGCCGGCAATGTCAACAACGCCCTGATGCAAACCAGTGGTGATTTCATCCTGATTTTGGATGCCGATCAGATCCCTGCTCCCGAAATCATCCCCCAGACGTTAGGTTATTTTCAGGATGAAGAATTGGCTTTTGTCCAAACGCCCCAATACTTTTACAATCTTCCCCCGGGTGATCCATTTGGCTCGGATGCCCCCCTGTTTTACGGCCCTATTCAGCAAGGGAAAGATGGTTGGAATGCGGCTTTTTTCTGCGGATCAAACGCGGTGCTCCGCCGCGAGGCTCTGATGCAATTGGGATTGACCGAATTCGTCAAAGAAGTTGAACAGGAGACTTTCCACGGGGTCAGACAACTCGAAACCGACTTACGGCGTTTTGCTCGGGTTTCACCGCTGCATGCCAACATTCTCGATGACCTGCGGGCCAATATCATGTTTGCCCACAAAGCCTATCAGATGGGGCAATCTTTAGAAATCATCAGCGACGAAATCCGGCGCAGTGTTGATGAGGCCCAGCAGAGCATGGTTGCACAGGATATCCACCAGATCATTGCCGATCTCCAAGTTCTAGCCGAGATGGACGACATCAATGCCCAAGCGGCTCTTGAACTGATCCGCACCGATTACCCGGAGATTGTAGCCGAACTGGCAACTGCTCGAGATGGGGAAACCCTGGGGTTGTCCCCGCAATCTTTGAAAGTGCTCTCTCTGGGGCGTCCGAGCGAAGCCATTCCCATTCAACCCCTGGCGACCATCAGCATCACCGAAGATATGGCTACAGCAATGCGATTACATGCCCTGGGATGGAAAAGCCTCTTCCATAGTGAAATCTTGGCTTATGGTTTAGCCCCCGAAGATTTGGGATCAGCGCTTACCCAACGCTTACGTTGGGCCCAAGGTACGATTCAGGTCCTCCTGCGAGATAATCCCCTTTTTATGCGCGGTCTTTCGATACCACAACGGTTACAATACCTTACCACGATGTATTCCTATTTCAGCGGGTTCTTCAGCCTGATCTTTCTGCTTTCGCCAATCGTCTACTTCTTCACCATGATCCCCCCGGTATCCGCCTGGTCCTTGGAATTTGGCTGGCGCTTGATCCCTTTCCTGCTGTTGAACAAATTCATATTCCGATACATTGCCTGGGGGTTGTCAGTTCGACGCGGGGAGCAGTATAGCTTGGCCCTATTCCCACTGTGGATTCAGGCAGTGATAAGTGTTTTAACCGGCACAAAACTCAGTTTCGTAGTCACGCCGAAAAACCGACAAAGCGGTAATTTCTTACCCCTGGTTTGGCCCCAAACTTTGATCGTTGGGCTAACGATTATGGCGATGTTGTTTGGAATATTTTCTTTCATCGTTGGCTGGAACCAACAGATTGATGGAATTTTGGTCAATATTTTTTGGGGGATTTACAACATCCTCATGCTGTCGGCCATCATTCGGGCGGCGATCTATCAACCTCCGGCCAATTGGTCGCCAAAGCCACCGGATTTTCTGTTTCCCAGGAACACACAGATAAAATTAGGATAAATGGAGCAAAAAATGAGCTTACAAATCACCACTCACCATCATGAAACCAATACCGCGGTTCTGACCATTGAAGGACGGTTGAACGCGGTAACCGCCAATGATCTAAAAAACAATATTAAGGCCCTGGTTGCCGATCAGAAAAATCATCTCATTCTGGATTTGGCCAAAGTGACATTTATCGATAGTTCGGGGCTCTCAGCGATTGTCTCTGGGCTGAAAACAACTCGCGAGCAAGGCGGCTCACTCAAATTAGTGGGGCTGAGTGACAAAACCAAACGCGTCTTTGAATTGACCCGGCTGGCCCGAGTTTTTGAGTTCTATCCCGATGTAGAGAAAGCTTTAGAAGCTTCACTATAAACCCCATTTAAGACCGGATGGGTCGAAAAATCAGGACAACGCCCACCATATTCTTCTTCTGGTCGATAATCGGCGCAGAAGTTTCAATGATTTCAATTTCTGTCCCAGTCCGAGGCACCAACACAAATTGATTCTGCAGCGAAAATGTTTGCTGATCTTCAAAGACCGATAAGTTTGCCAGGCTGTTGACTCTAGTTCTATGAATAGGATCGCGTAACACATAAATCTGATCAATATTTTTGCCCATTGCCTCCGAATTCAACCACCCGGTGAGGGATTCAGCCACAGGATTTATCAAGAAAATTCGTCCATCGTTATCTAAGGCAATCAATCCTTCGCCAATGCTATTAACGATTGCATTCAGCAAACTATTCCGATCAATATAGATATTTTGAAAAACGCCCCTGTTTTCATGTCGATCCTTTCCCATTTTAAACTCCTGACAAAAACCAACTAAGTATTCAATAAGGGCTGAAAACGAAACACTTTCAATACTTGTCGGTTTTCAGCTTGAACTGCGCCCATTTTATAATAATTATTCTGAAATTATAGCATTTGGTAATCCTATGCCCATTTATCTACGCGGTTTCATCATTGGCATCTCTATTGCGGCTCCGGTGGGCCCAATTGGGATTTTGTGCATCCGGCGAACGCTGGCCGAAGGAAAATTTTCCGGGCTGATATCGGGCTTGGGGGCGGCTTCAGCCGATGCAATCTACGGGATCATAGCGGGGTTTGGGTTGACGTTTATCTCCAGTTTTCTGGTATCCCAACAAACCTGGTTGGGTTTATTCGGCGGTCTTTTTCTTTGCTACCTGGGGTTGCGAACCTGGCTAACGAAACCGTCTGGTGAATCCGCAAAATCTACCCAGAGGGGATTGTGGGGTAATTATTTGTCCATTTTCATTTTGACCCTGACCAATCCAATGACAATCTTGTCTTTTGTTGCGATTTTTGCGGGGTTGGGCCTGGCGCAAAATGATGGAAATTACTCTGCTGCCCTACTATTAGTCCTGGGCGTCTTTTCCGGGTCAGCAACCTGGTGGCTGCTCCTAAGTTTTGGGGTTGGATTATTCCGAGAAAGAGTCACCCCCCAATGGATGGTCTGGATCAATCGGATTTCGGGGGGAATCATCTTAACCCTGGGCATATTCAGCATTTTCAGTAGTCTCCACTCCTGAAATCTCCGTTATAATGAGATAATGCCTAAAGTTCCCCCGATGAGGAGATATCCGTTATGGTAAGCCAGGATTATGAGGTTAGTTTTTTACGAGTAGGAGTATCTGATCTAGATGCAGCTCAACACTTTTATGAAACCATCTTGGGGATGCAGATGATTGTTGAACGGGGCGATGATGGCTATTTAATGTTTGGATTAGGCTGCACAACGCTCATTGTCGAAACAGCAGCTGCCATCGAAGGCGAATATCCCCCAAAATTGAATACCAGCCGTTACTTAGGGGTCTCCTTAAAAATTCGAAATATTCATCAATTTTACGAAAAAACGAAAAATCTGGGGGCTAATTTCACCCAGCCGCCCGAAAAACAATTCTGGGGGGGACACCTCGCTGAAATTGCAGATCCAGATGGGAATATCTGGACGTTAGTGGAATAAGTTGTGCTGCTAATGTTATTCCTAATACGCGCCGGGTCTACCGCTTCACCTAAGTATATTTCGATTTCAGGACGATATTTACCCAAGACACCTTCCGAATTCTGCTCTATTAAGTATTATCGGAAAGTGTCTGAAATTAACGTCACTGCGAGCGGAGCGAAGCAGTCTGAATGCCGGTCTAGTAGATTGCTTCGTCGGCGGAGTTAGTCCTGAGCTTGTCGAAGGGCCTCCTCGCAATGACGTATTAAAATACTTTCCGGAGTCCATTTAAAATTTTAGTTTCCGCTAAAGCGGACAAAAAAGTCTCACCTATGGTATGAAAA
>CAYVQU010000006.1:0-70368 GCA_964453155.1 uncultured Anaerolineales bacterium
GTTTACGAAAACCCTTGTCAACCTTTTCTCCCCCTAACTTCCGGGAATTGCTGGGATTTTTATATTTCTACAAACTCAACTTTACCAGAAATGGTTTCAACTATCGCAATGGTGCTCCGGCTATTCATCCCCATTAATTCTCCCGGATTTAGGAGTAAAGTCGTGCCAACGGTTTCCACATTAGCGGTATGATCATGGCCATAACACACCAGGGCATAATTACCCGATTCAGCTAGAGCGCGGGCAACTTTGGGGTAATAATTCATAGCCACTTTGTAACCGTCCAAATCCAATAAAGCATAATCACCATGGAGATGAATATTGTCGGCACTCCCGGCCACCTCAGTCAATAAGCGTTTATCACCATCATTATTTCCCCAAATGATGTGGACTGGTTTCCCACCCGTGCCTTTGATCAGCTGAATAATCATAAACGGGGCAATAATGTCACCACAATGCAAGACAACCTCGGCCTCCGCTAACCTGGGCATAGCCTTTTTTAATTTCCAAATATTGTCATGACTATCACTCATTACGGCTATCCGCATAAAACAACTCCTTTTCCACTCACTACTCATTCATCCTGAGCTTGTCGCAGGGCTACTCACCAAGATTATTAGGGCAATCGCATGTAACCTTAAACGGCAGTTAAAACTGCACCGACAACTGCGAAGTCGCCCTTCGGCGACTGAGTTTCAACCTGCGAAGGCAGTTTTTTCCAGCGCATATACGCCATTTGCTGCGACTTCAGTCGCCTTGTTTTCATGAACATGCGATTGCCCTACCAAGATTATACTCTGGATCAATCTTTGAAAGGTTTGTGATACACTTCTGGCTTCGACCTCCCCTAATCGTTTATTTTAACGGGTAAATTTTGAGTCTCTTTCTATGGCATACAAACGAGCAATCTATTTCTATATCATCTTCATCGTTGGTATTTTAGCGGCTTTTGGTTGCGGGTATCTGCTCCGAACCGTACAAGATCAAAAAGCAGCGGAACAATTCCCGCTCTTGGCCGAGGCCTATAATATCCTCGAAAAACATGCGTACAGCGAACTTCCGGCCGCAACTAAGCTTGAATATGGCATGATCCACGGCATGCTTGACGCCTACGATGATCCCTACACTCGGTTTGTTGAACCAGTACAACATGAACTCGCCAGTGATGATCTAGCCGGAAAGTTTGGTGGGATAGGCGCCACCCTGGAACGCGATCCGGATGGGTTTGTCATTTTGCACCCTTTCCCTGATGGCCCAGCCAGTACAGCCGGCATCAGAGATGGTGATCGGTTGCTGCGGGTGGACAAATTAATCATCACCCTCGATTTAGAAAAGGATGAAATCATTGCTGCAATTCGGGGGCCCGAGGGGGAGAAAGTTGAAATCGAGATTGCTCGCCCCCCTGATTTCGGTCCTGAAAGTTTCATCATTAAACGCGTTGACTTTCCTATTCCTTCCGTTACTTGGCATTTGGCCCCAGGGGAAAATCGTTTGGGTGTGATCCAAGTGAATCTGATCGCAGCCCGGACGTCCGAAGAAATCACAACCGCGGTATCAGAGTTATCAGCCCGCGGTGCCACTCACTTCGCCCTCGATTTACGTAATAACCGCGGGGGACTCTTGACAGCGGGAGTCGATATCGCCCGTCTATTTCTGACCCAAGGCATTGTTATCGAAGAGCAGTACCGTGGTCATAAAATCAACCCCTACCCGGTTGAAAGAGCTGGCGAATTGGCCCCATTGCCGTTCGTGGTGCTCATCAATGAAAATACAGCTAGTGCAGCTGAAATTGTGGCCGGTTCACTGCAAGCCCATGGACGAGCTCCCCTCATCGGCCACCCATCTTTTGGAAAAGATACCATTCAATTGGTATTCGATTTGGAGGATGAATCCAGTTTACACGTCACTGCCGCGCAATGGTGGGTCCCGGGACTTGATAACCCCGTTGGCGAGAATGGCCTTCACCCAGATTTGGCTGTGAATCCTGAAGGAACAGCAGGAGATCCATTTATTGAAGGAACCATTGCACTATTTTTTGAATAAAGAGATGCGTTCAATCGACAATAGCCAACTGCCACATTTCACGCTTTAGGTAACAGGCTGCCAAAATTCTCGTCATCTCCAAATTGCCACCTTTATGCTAAAATCACACCTATGAGTATCAAAGTTGTTGCTACCAATCGCAAAGCCCGTCACGACTATTTCATTCTCGACACTTACGAGGCTGGGGTATCTTTGTTAGGCAGCGAAATTAAATCCATCCGGGCCGGCCAAATCAGTATCAAAGAAGCCTATGTCCGCATTGACGGCGAAGAGGCCTGGCTGGTCGAAGCCCATATCGCCCCCTACACCCAGGCCAACCGCCAAAACCATGAACCGCGGCGGCCGCGCAAATTGCTCCTTCACAAACGAGAAATTTACCGGTTATATGATCAAATTCGGCGAAAAGGAGTGACGATCATTCCCACTCGAGTTTATCTTAAGGATGGTCGGGCCAAAATTGAGATCGCAGTTGCCCAGGGCAAGAGAAAATTCGATAAACGTCAGGAAATCGCCAAACGCGATGCCCAACGCGAGATTAACCGCCAAATGCGGCGGCGAGATTATTAGGTGTCAAGATTTAAGTCCAAAGTGTCTAAACAGCCCAAAACAATACAGCCAGTGACCAAAGACGAATTAGACCGATAAGACCATTAAGACCACCCAACCAGTAAGACCTACCATGTCTATCCCCTCAACTCTCGGCGGAATAAACCAACTCATACAAGCCGAAAAACGGCTGATTTACACCCGAATAATCCCCCCAGAGTTATTGGATCGGTTTCATCTTAGCCCGTACCTGGTCGATACCGCCGGACGCGACTTATTGCGGCTCAAGGCCGCCCCTGGGCAAACCAGTGTAGAGTTATCCTTATTTCACGAATATGGTTTCCCCGATCCGATCCTATATGGGCATATCACCGATACGATCAACGGCAAACTCCATGTTTTGCTGTACATTCTCAATGATCCCGACGCCCCGCGATATGATGTCGACCGATTGCCAGACGGCACTCTTACTCGGTTTGGTATCCGGCACCGCAATATCCACGCCGAAGAAGCTGCCCTAGATGCCGGTCTCAACCCTGGCCAAATCCGCCGTGGACCGCATTTATTGTCGGACGCGATGCGCACGTTTGAGAATTTTGTTGGCGAACTCGGACACGATCTATATTTCACCGAACCCCTTTACTACCATAATGCGGTCATCTTTGAAAAATACGGTTTTACCTACCAACAAGGGCGCCGCCGGATGGATCGAATTGAAGCCGGATTCGCGCCAGATGGAGATCTAATCACCCTGCTTGATGGGAGCACCCCCTTCCGCCAACCCAAGGCCGCTCAGAGTATCCGGCTACGTTCCTGGGCTTTACATGATCGAATTTTGGGCGAACCCTTTACCGATGTCACCATGTACAAGCGGGTGGGGAAACATGCGGGCGTGTCAACCACGAGTTGTGGCTGGTAATGATTTCTAACCCGAATTCAACGAAAGTGTAACGGACCTTAACCGTAAACTGGTTTTTAACCGCTAATCTACGCTAATTTTCACGAATTTTCACCCAATTCTGGCACTTTTTGTAATGGGTATGAACATCTTGAACACATTTTTAACCGCAGAGCCGCAGAGAGCGCTGAGTTTTTCTCAAGAAAAACACTTGAATCTCTGCGTTCTTTGCGACTCCGCGGTGTTCAATATCCTTTTGCCCACTACACAATTCTGGCACTTTTACTCCCAAAATTGGCGCAGATTAGCGAAATTCGCGGTTAATTTTGTCGTTTTTGAACATCACGATTAAGTCCCGTTCTACCATGGCTAATTTAAATGCCATCAAATCTAAAAATCGAGGTGAAAATGCTATCATCCAATCTTCTGGCCTTAGTTATAACATTTGTTGCCGCCCTGGTTTGGCTGCGGATTAACGATTTTGCCGCCCACCGCGGTTGGATCAGCAGCCAACTCAGCCGCAAAATCATTCACATGGGTACCGGCCCGGTATTTGTACTGTGCTGGCTACTATTTCCGGGCAAGCCCATCGACCGATATCTGGCCGCGTTGGTTCCGGGGCTGATCACAGTTCAATTTGCGCTGGTGGGACTGGGGATTATGAAGGATGAAGCCGCGGTCAAGGCCATGTCCCGCACCGGCAATCCCCGTGAAATTTTGCGGGGGCCCTTGTTCTATGGCATCGTCTTTGTTATCTTGACTATCGTCTACTGGTTGGACTCCCCCATCGGGATTATTGCCTTGATGCTGATGTGCGGTGGCGATGGATTGGCCGACATTCTCGGTCGCCGGTTTGGGATAAAGAAATTGCCGTGGGCGAAGGAAAAATCTTGGATTGGCTCATTTGGCATGTTTCTTGGGGGTTGGCTTTTCGCACTCGGCATTGTGGGGATATTCGTTACCCAACAAGTTTTCCCTGGCCCCATGAGCAGCTACTTACTTCCCCTGACCCTGATAGCACTCATTGGCACCCTAGTTGAATCTCTCCCCCTCAGAGATGTCGATAATATCACCGTCACCCTGGCTGCGGTGGTTTTAGGACATCTTCTCTTAGGTTAGCCTCACGCAAAGGCGCAAAGACGCCAAGGAGTTTTTTTTGGCACCTTTGAATCGTTGTTCGCGTAGCTGCCATTGCTGGGATTTTCTGGTTGAATCTATCCGTACACCTGTTCCAATCGTCTAAAAAACAGCGCCCATACCGGTTCGGGGGAAATCGAACTCACCCGGAGCATCTGGCCTAAATCTCCCTTGTGCTCGAAGGTCATTTTCCAATCCATATAGGGGACAGCCACAACTTCGCTCTCGCAACAGTCGGGATGGATCATCCAGGCGAAATCACCCAGATCGAAGAAACCTTTGTCGGCCCCTTGAAAATAAGGATTACGATACCGATATTCGTGCAAAAAAGCGGGCAGTCCACCTAAGGGCAGGAGTTTTTCAGCGGTGACTTCCATTGGACAGGTAAGTTGGGTTCCTGTATCAAACCAGACCAACGGCACACCTGAAGCCAGGAGGGTGCGCGCCGCCCGGACATCGCCACCGACATTGAATTGCTCACTGTGGCCCGGCCAGGACCATTCGGATCGAGCGTGAAAAACATAGCGCACTTTTGAGCGGATGCTAGGATCCAGCAGTACCGCCGAAGCCAAATTCGTGGCGGCGCCCAACCCCACGACCCACAGCGGGTTATTTTCAGTACCCGCATGGACGTGGTCAATGATCATCCGAGCACCATCACTGTCACTGGGTGCATTCAAATAGGTCAACGGATCACCGCCAGTTACAACCGGCCACTTTCCGTCAAAACCTGCCACAGCTAACATTTCCAGCACCAAATCGTATGATTGCTGGATGCTGTCTCGTCCGGCAACCTGGGCGAAATGCGTCGCGATGAATCCTTCAATCTTAAACCGTTCAGGGTAGTGGATGGCCAAGGCAATCGCATACAGATCATCGATTTCATTGGCAGCATCCGTATCAATAATCAACCGGATTTTTTCTTCTGACGACGGCAGGACGGGGACAATTCGATTTTTCATGATATTTTTCGCAATATGAGCCCCCAATGATCATCAGAATCAGTTTGGATCAATCCAGGTAATTCGGTCGTTTCGGCCGGAGACCAGGTTGAAGTAGGGATATGGAGTTTTTCAAGTTGATAAGTTCCGGTCTTAGCCTGGAGTTCGGTTTCTCCCCCAGTCGGGAAATAAAGCAGGTATTCGCCCCGATCATTCATCATGCAAAAGGCTTCATTTGGCTGCCGGTCATATAGAAGGTGATTAGCGGGTGTGAAATTGAAGAAGTCTACTCGATCGGTAAACATCCGCAAACTTTTAATAAAACTTTGAGCACTCTCACTCAGGCCAATCCCCGCCACTGGGCGGTGAAAACGCACCGTAGCATGCCCGGCGAAGATATTTCGCCAGAAACGTTCTTTGGCATCCTGGGGACTTCCAGCCCAGATACTATCTTCCAATTCACCACCGTAAATCTTGACGTTATTGATCGGTCGAATTTTCCTGGTCGCCAGAACAGCCTCCCGGATCCATTCCGCCGTTTTGGCATGGATTTCGCCTTTTTGAGCGTTGTGATTAGAAACATCCACAAATTGATATGAGCTTGTGTCATTCAACGAATAGGAAAAATTGGCTGCTTCGTGCAATTCAGGGTTGGTATGTTCTTCAAACCAATCACCGAGGGCTGGGCTTTGCCCAATCGCACCGGCCACTTCTCCGCTGGAGGGATCCCAATAATCCCACATTTCGGTGACAAATATCTTTTTCCCAAATTTTTCTACCGCGGTGTGTAAATACTTGGCCCAATATTGTCCCCACGGATAAGGTGCCAGGGTTTCGTTATCGCTGCAATACAGCACATTGTCGTGCGGCAGTGAAATGGAGAGCAGCTTATCAACAAATTTCTGCTGGTACGCCAGCAAAAACTCGTTATTATCTAAAGCCGGGACGGACTTGAAAAAAGGATTGACTTTGGTTTGGGCGGGATAGTCAATTTCTTCTGGTAGGCCCGATTCCACCGCGGTGTAATTGACATTGATTTTGGGATTAAAGGGGTTGTCCGCCCAATTGGCCGCGCCCCAATAAAAATCATAAGTGGCCCAAACTTCGATCTGAACGATGATGTCTAATTCATGACACCAGCGGAGTAAATCGGAAAATTTTTGCCAATATTCAGGATTGAATTTCTCGAGGTCGAAACGGCCATCATCGCCTTTGCAATAAGGTTTCACATCCCCCTCATCCCGGCTACTCATTGTGCAGCGGATATAGTTGCCACAAATCGAATGGAGTAATTCGAGGTGCGCTTTTAGATTAGCGATTTGGAACAGGTTATCTTCGAGTGATCCCCCTAACAAAAGGATCGGTTTTCCTTGGTATTGCCAGTAAAACGGGTTTTGAGTGGAAATTTGGATCCCCTGAGTGTCAGGCATATTGTTCTGCAGCATTGTTCATCCTTCTAGTAGTGTCAGGCGACGATCACTTCATATTTTTCCGAATCAAAATTTGGACAAGAAAACTTATTCGGAAGGTTATCAAGTGACCGCCCCATTTGATCAAAATTTAGCAATCCGTTGTCAGCCGCGCAACCAGCCAATCTTCAAACCCTGGTAAATCTTTCCAGTTCATTGCACACCGAATCGGTTTTTCGTTGTCGTCGATATAGGTGTAACCATCATCTGTCACCCGGACCCCCAATTCTTCAATTTCTAAGAAATCTTCGGCGATTGCCAGATAGACGGCGACCGTATCAAACAAGGTCGAAGTGAGTACGCCGGGAGCAACTTTCGTCCATTCAACATGCTCGGCCCAACTGTAATAACTCTCGATCAGGGTTTGGATCAAGGGATCCTGGCAGTCATGGACTTGTTTGTATTTCAACCCAGTCAGGTGTACGATTCCGCAGGTGTCGAGGGGGGTAATGGTGACATCCGGGAAAGCCGTAAATAGCTGTCGACAAGCCTCGGGAGCCAGGCGGACATTCGTTTCAGCATCAAGGCCCCCACTCCGGCTGTAACCATAACGTAGGCTACCAAACATCCCCACGATCCGGGTTTTCTCAGCAATCCGCGGCTCGCGCTCGAGGGCCGAGAGAATATTGGGAATCGGACCAATACAAATCAATGTAACCGGCACTGGTGAATTCATGATCATATCGATCATGACCCCCACCCCATCTGTGTACACCTGCCCGGGATAATCCGCTACGGCATAATCCCCCAACCAGGGCTCTTGCGGGCCAGTGCCATCGTTTTCATAAACCCCCAAACCAATGGGGATATCAGTTCGCTCGGCCGCTGCCAAATACTTCCCGGCGATCGCACCCCGATAAGCCGGGTTGCCTGTATCGGTCAAGAGCATTTTCAAGTCAAGTTCGGGTGATTTCAAGATGAGGGCTAGGGCCCAGGCGTCGTCAATATCGCCGCCAATATCCGTGTCGAGGATAACAGGAATCTTTGAGGTCATAGTGGGGTTATTCTCCATAGGGGATGTTTTTGAAATGTTACGAGTTGTGGAATTTCGGGATTTACAGGCCGTCATAGCCAGGGTCCCCCCCATCAGGGCTGCTAGATTGATAAAATCTCTTCGGGAAAGTTGCTTCATGGCCACCCAGAGTATACTTCGGAATCTTTGAGATGAATAGAAATCAGCCAGATTTTGGACAATAAGCTGTGCGACTGAACTCAATCACATTTCAAAGCTTATATTTATTACGGCGTTTTCCCCGATCCTGACGATTGTTACTGCGTGTTATTTTGGCAGTCAGGTATCATTGCGATCAAGGATAAACATAAAATATTGAGGTCGACATGATTCAAATTGATGGCAACCAATTGACAATACCCCAAGTAGTAGCTGTAGCTCGTGAAGGTGAGCAGGTTGAGATTGCACCAAATGCAATGGAAAAGATCAAACAATCCCGTACCTGGGTAGAAGAGATCATCGCGGCCGATGAACCCGTTTACGGGATCAATACCGGCTTTGGTATATTCTCCGATCGGAGCATTTCTGGTGAGGATGCGGCTAAACTAAGCCGCAACTTGATCATCAGCCACGCCGTTGCCACCGGCCCCGACCTGGCCCCCGAAGTTGTCCGGGCGGCAATGCTGATCCGGGCGAACACTCTGGCAAAAGGTTATTCTGGCGTCCGACCAATTGTGATCCAAACGATTTTAGATATGCTCAACTGGGGCGTGACCCCCATCATCCCCTCACAAGGATCGTTGGGATCTTCTGGAGATTTAGCCCAACTCTCCCATATGGCCTTAATCTTCACAACCGATGAGACTAATTCCGAGGTCGATTCAGGCTGGGCCGAATATGAGGGTCAAAAAATGTCGGGAAAGGCGGCTATGGCGGCCGCCGGCATTCCCCGAATAATATTGGGGGCCAAAGAGGGATTAGCCGTCAACAATGGGGCGACTTTTTCGGCCGCAATTGGGGCCTTAGCCGTCTACGACTCGGAAATCTTGTTAGAAGCCGCCAGCATCGCCCTGGCGATGAGTCTGGAAGCGATGTTAGGAGTCAAGTCGGCTTTTGACCCCCGCATTCACTTAGTTCGCAATCATCGCGGGCAGATCGCGGTTGCTGATCGGACTTGTCAGTTCATCGCCGGAAGTACGTTGATCGAAGCAGCCGGCCGAGTGCAAGATGCCTATTCCCTCCGCTGCGCCCCGCAGGTGCAGGGGGCCGCGGTGGACGCCCTAATATTTATCAAAGACCGAATTTCGCGCGAGATCAATGCTGCCACCGATAACCCCTTGATTTTTGGGCCGGGCGAGGCCATCTCAGGGGGTAATTTTCACGGCGAACCCATCGGAATGGTCATGGATTTTCTCAGCATCGCATTAACGGAGGTTGCCGGGGTCTCCGAGCGGCGCACATTCCGCCTGACAGATGGCAAGCTAAACGCCGGTCTGCCGCCCATGTTGGTCGATCATCCCGAAGCCGCGGGCTTAAACTCGGGTTTGATGATGCCCCAATACACCGCGGCATCACTAGTTTTGGAGAGTCAGGCCCTGGCATCCCCAGACTCAGTCTACTCCCTCCCCACCTCGGCCGAACAAGAAGATCATAACGCCAACGCGATGACCGCCGCGCGCCATGCGCGGAAAATCGTCACCAATACCACCCATGTCTTGGCCATCGAACTCTATTGTGCTGCCCGCGCGCTTGATTTGCGATTAAGACAACTCCCCGAGGCAAAGATGGGTCTCGGCGTGGCTGCAGCCTTCCATAAAATCCGGGAGGCTGTGCCGTATCAGGCTGGGGATGCCTGGTGGGGGCCGGAAATAGAGACAGTCCACGAGCTAATTTCTAATGGTATACTTATCGACCGTGTCAGGCAGATCGTTGACATTGTCTGATAATTTTGATAAAATTCATCCAAAATATTTCTTTGGAATATTTACATTAACATATCTATCTAAAACAAATTTCGGCGATTGGTTTGATTGAATAATCCTCCGGAATTTGATTAGGCTGTGCGGTAGGATTAGCCAATATGAATAAAAAGTGCAAACCGCACAGCACTTCATGGAGATCATCCGATGGCACTTGCTGAAAAAGTTGAAGTAAAAACTGTAGATTTAACCGTTGCAGCCGCTGAGGCTGTTCAAGATTTGTTGCGGAAGCGTGAATTAGAAGATTATGCCCTGCGCGTCTTTGTTCAGGGTGGCGGTTGTTCTGGCTTCCAATATGGGATGGCCCTCGAAGGGAAAACCCGCGCGGAAGATGTCGTCGTCGAGCAGCATGGCGTCAAAGTCGTGATTGATGAAGTCTCGATCGAATATATGCGCGGCGCCTCCATCGACTACATCGAAGATGTGATGGGCAGCGGGTTCAAGATCGACAATCCCAACGCGATGGCCGCCTGTGGCTGTGGTAGTTCCTTCCAGTCGAAGGACGGCAGCGGCTCCCCCGCCAGTTGTGGCAGTGGTGGCTGCGGGTAAAACACCAATTTAAATTAAAAAGTCCGGGCCTGCCCCGGACTTTTTTGATTCTAGGGAGTTATCTCCGGCGTAGTAGTGAAATAATCAGGCCAAAAATACCCACCACGGTTAGGCCGGTTATCACCGAACCGATCGGAATCCCCCCGGTACTGGTAGCGGCTTCTTCGACTGGAAAGGTGGCGATCGCCAAGGGTGGCGGTGGGGTGAAGGTGGGTAAGCGTGTAGCAGGGATATCGACAATGAATTGGGAAGCCAGGGTGGGATCGATGGTCGGGGTGACCAACGGCGTTGGAGTCGGTGGTGGGGCGACAATGGCCAGCACCCCGCCTTCAATGCGGACCAGTGGAGCGTAGACCCACGCGACTCCCTCTTCGACCCCCTGATAGATGATTTGGACCCATGAACCGCCCGCGGTCGCGCCAATTGCCGGGACCTGCTGCCGGTTCAATAACACGCCCACTTTAGGATAGTCGGTTCCAGGACCAGAACGGACATTAATTTGTTCTTCCGGATCTGAGTAGACAATCGCAATCGGGCCGGAGGGCGTCCCCGTCACAGTTGGGATAGCTACCGTCGGTTGCTGGGCAAGATCATCATCAGGTACTGCGTTTAATTCAGTCGCGTGTACGTTTGGGATACAAAAAGCAAGTAGCAAAACGGCAATAACCAGGGCTGCAAAATTCATTCTTGTCAAATAACGAGGCATTTAAGCTCCAAAATTACCAAAATTATCTTCGGATTTTACCGCACAACCCCGCTCCGGGCAAAAATCCTTCCAATCTATTGATATAATCGTTTCCATGGAGAAAATATTCCACGGAAATGTAAAACCCAGAGATTTTGCGAAAGCGTTGGTCGCTGAATTCAATCATGGCAACTTGCGAGCGCAACAATTAGGTGGCGGTCAAGAAATTGTCGTTCAAATTGGCACCCGCCATCAGCGGCGGTCGGGGGGGCAAACCGCGCTAACAGTGACCTTAGAAAAAGTATCCGATGGGGTCGCGGTTGAGATTGGTAAACAATCCTGGTTTGGGGTGGCGGCCAGTTTGGGGACTACGGCAATTTCGGCTTTACGTAATCCTTTCAGTCTGTTAGGGCGCCTTGACGATGTGGCCCAAGATATCGAGAGCTTAAGTATCACCTCCCGAATTTGGGAAGTAGTCGAAAACGTGGCTTATGCCGCCGGAGCTTCCTTTGAGCTTTCCGAACGATTACGCCGCCTGGTGTGCGAGTTTTGCGATGTGGCCAACCCGGTTGGAGAACCCAGCTGTATTGCGTGTGGCGCGCCTTTAGGTCACGCCCAACCCCAGACCTGCAATCAATGCGGATTTGTCGTCAAATCCAGTGAAGAAAATTGTCCTAATTGTAAATCCCGGTTGTGAATCCCCGCTGTCAGACCATTGAATCCTCGCGAATTCGCGAGGATTTTGGATGTTAAATTCGCCCTTGACTCTTATGACGCAGTGCGTTATAATCTTTTTCGTGACGCACTGCGTCATTTACGTACAAAACCAATGGCCAAGGTTTTAGAAAACGAAAAATTAATTCTGGTTGTGCGGAAAAGATGTAACAGTATTCAACGCACACCAACGGAGGTATTTATGACAACCGAAAATATGGCTTCTGAAGAGCAAACTTTAGAACGTCCCCCACTCGCAGAATTGGCTCGCAAAGTCTTATTGGCCGGAATTGGGGCTGTCGCCCTGGCCCAAGAAGAAGCCGAGGCATTTGTACAAAAACTAATCGAAAAGGGTGAAATTGCTGAGCAAGATGGCGGTATCCTGATGAAGGATCTCCGTGAGAAACGCAAACAGCGCGCTGAAGAGTACATGGACAAGCGCATCAGCACCCTCATCGACCGGATGAACGTCCCCACCAAAGCGGACATTAATTCCCTCAGTGAGAAAATCGCGGAAATTGCGAAGAAAGTGGACGATTTGAAGAAATCAGGGTGAGGCATTTAGATAATCAAGAGTGCGGTTCCGATGTTTCGCTCATGTCAGAACCGCACTCTTGTCGTTTGATTGCCATTTAATAATACCCGGCTTATAATCGCGCTATGCCTGTCATCAAACGTTACGCCAACCGAAAACTCTACGATACCGAGAATAAGGAATACATTACCTTAGATTCTTTGGCCGCTTTAATTCGTGCTGGAGAAGATGTTCGGGTGATTGACAATGTCACCGGCGAAGACTTAACCGCCGTAACGTTGACCCAGATCATCATGGAACAAGAAAAGAAGGAAGGCGATTTTGTTCCCCGGTCAATTTTGGCAACTTTGATCCAAACCGGTGGGGAATCGTTGAGCACCATTCGAGAAAAACTAACTTCTCCAATCGACCTGCTGCGAGAAGTCGATGCCCAAATTGATGGCCGGATCCAAAATTTAGTTGAACGGGGCGAGATGGCTGAAGAGGCGGGGAAAAAATTAAAAGACCAATTATTGGAACAAAGCCAATTATGGGGCAGCGCCATCTGGTGGACAGAAGATGACATCCAAGAGGCCCTTGATCGCCGCGGGATCCCCACCCGAGATGAATTTCAAAAACTGACGGATCAGATCGAGGCCCTTTCCGCGCTGCTGGATGAATTGTAGAAATAGTTTATTTTTGAGATTGGCAACCAACAAAAAAGCAGAGATCCCATGTCTCTGCTTTTTTTGTGTTTCACTATTTCGGGCTATAGTAATCCGTCTCGAAAATACGCTAAATTAACTAGAATTGATTCAGGTTGCTTCACCCCTATGGGGTTCGCAATGACGTTAATCTAATTTGTTATGAGACTGACTACTTTAGCAGTTTTCGGAAAGAGTTTTGAAATAGAATATAAGTTCAAACCGAAAACTGCTAAGGTGTGGCGGTAGATTTTGCCAGTTTTACAAATAACCCAAACCGCCACACACTTAGGGGGTTTTAAGCATTCTTAGTGTGGCTTGAACCGTCGGGAGCAGGGATTTTTCATCTTTATCCGAGGGGGGGGCAAACGGCATACTGCGCTGGCCATTCATGCGAGATTCCAATCGGTCAGCTAATCTTTCCAAGGCGGATACCGCATCCAAAAAACCAACAATCCCGGTGAAATTGATGGCTTGGCGCCGAATTTCCAATGACAATTTGCGATCCAAAAATATTAAAGCCAGCGTACTCCCGGCAAATGAGCACACGTTCAGCACCGCGGCAACATCTGTCTCGGCGGAAGGATGGGCTTCCAAAATTTGAAGCAAACCATAAATCTTTCGGCGTCGCATCTGGGATAAATAGGGCGTTACAGCCTGGCGAATTTCACTCGGAGCGCCCCCGTTACCATTGCAGGCCCGCAGAACTTGTCCAACGGCCTGAACCGCCCGCAATCGCATGTCAATATCTTGATCTTCAATCCGAGTGGTCACCATATACGCCACCATCGGAGATATACAATGGGCGTCCAACTCAAAAATCTGATCCATGGCTTGATGGCGCCGCTCTACTTGGGGAGAACTCAACAATTCAAGTGCATTCCAAATGGCCGGGAACAATTCACCAACCCGCTGAGACGGCTGCGAAATTTCAAATAACGTTGGTTGGGGTGATAGGGGCGCGGTACTCATGAAAGCAGTATACAATAGAATTAACCCCTAAGCATGACACCATCATATTAATTTAAGCGGCGCGTAGGGTAATCGTCAGATAGAAACCCAAAAACAGGATAAAGAGGATAACGAGGATATGATTTTCGATTATGGGCCTCATTTTGGTTATCAGTTACAATCCTATTGTTGTTTGGATCATAATACCAATTTTGCGAAAATCGTGTCCACAATCCCATTTCACTGCGAAATTGCATGATTAATCCAGAATTGGTATTTGTTTTTTGGAGCGCAGGACATTACATATGAATACATCCTGGAAGCAAGTGAGTGTTACCCTGAGTCGCGGATTAGGGCTATTTGATGTCACCATGATCGGGGTTGGGGCAATGATTGGCGCGGGGATTTTCGGTCTTACCGGGATCGCGGCAGGTAAGGCGGGGCCAGTTGGGTTACTCATCGCTTTCTTTTTAAACGGGGTTGTAACCCTGATGACGGGGTTATCCTATGCTGAGTTAGGGGCAGCCATCCCGGCGGCGGGCGGCGGTTATAGCTTCGTTCGAGAGGGGATGTCGCGATTTTGGGGTTTCACAGCGGGTTGGATTTCCTGGTTTAGCAATTCCGTGGCATGCAGCTTATATGCCGTCATTTTTGGGGCGTTTTTCATCGAATTATTAGGAGCATTTGGATTTCATTTTTCAACCCAAGCTGGATTCCTTAATTTGTCAGCCCTCCAATGGGCAGAAAAAATCGTCACGGTCCTGGTCGTCCTCATTTTTATTGCCATCAATACGCGCGGCGCGTCAGAAACCGGTGCGGTAGGCAATCTGATCACTTCCTTCAAAATTATTGTACTGATGTTCCTGGTCATTGCCGGGTTGATCGTCATGTTTGGATCGAATTCAAGTTGGGTCGCTAACTTTTCTAATCCAGCCCCAATTGACGGCAGCTATTCCGGCGGGGGCCTGCCAAAGGGCATAATGGGTATCTTCCTGGCGATGGGGCTGACCTTTGTGGCCTTTGAGGGGTATGAGATCATCGCTCAGAGTGGTGAAGAATTGATAAACCCCCAGCGAAATTTACCGCGGGCCATTTTCTACTCGATCGGCATTACAGTTGTCATTTATCTATTGGTCGCATTTGTCGCCATGGGCGCGCTCGTCCAAGATTCAGGTTTGCCAAATTGGTTGTATTTGGGAGCTGAGGGTGAGAAAGCAATGATTCGCACAGCCGATTCCATCATACCATTTGGAGTTGGGGCCATATTAATGATTTTGGGCGGCCTGGCTTCCACAACATCAGCCCTTAACGCCACAATTTACTCCAGCTCACGGGTATCCTTCGCAATGGGGCGCGGCAACGATTTACCAGCAATCTTCGGCCGAATCCATCCTCGCAACCGGACCCCGCATATCGCGATTTACACGAGTGGGGCCCTGATCATCTTTTTTGCTGCTGTGCTCCCCATCCAGGATGTTGCCAGCGGGGCCTCGCTAACTTTTTTACTCCTATTTTTATTGGTCAATATTTCGCTATTGCAATTGCGCAAAAATAAACCCGATCTACCGCGCGCCTTTCGGGTTCCTTTGGTCCCCTGGCTGCCAATTTTTGCCATCAGCATTCAGGCTCTCCTGGCATTAGCGCTATTAAATGTCAGTTGGATTGCCTGGGCCGCAGTAATTTTTTGGTTTTTGATTGGCGTAATTATTTATCAATCCATACGGCGGCGGGCGGAGGCGAAACTCGAAGCCGATACCATATTATTAGAAGAAACCATCGCCCAACGCTCGTTTTCACTGCTCCTACCAGTCGCCATGCCCGCCCAAGCCCGTCAACTGGCTCGAATTGCAGCGGCGATCGCCTACCACAACGAGGGCGAAATCTTTGCGCTCCATGCCGTCCGGGTTCCCCCTCAACTCGGGTTGAGCGATGGCCGCAATTTTCTAAAACGCGGCCGCCCTTTGCTCGAAGAAGTGATTGAAATCGGTCAGGAACACAACGTACCGGTGCGCACCCAATTGCGTCTGGGGCGCGATATTAGCCGCAGCATCATGGCCGCTGCCCAAGAGCGGCATGCCAATCTAATATTATTGGGCTGGCCCGGAACGAGCGAATCTCCCGGTTCAGTGTACGGTGGAATTATTGATCTGATTTCTACCAGTCCCCCTGCAGATTTGGCGGTGGTGCGGTTTGTACGGTTCGGCGCGCCGCAGCGCATCCTGGTTCCTGTGGTCCGAAATCGAAATTCAAAATTAGCTTTAGCGATCGCCCAATCGCAGGCTGGATATGCCTTCGATACGACCGGCCAACAGGTTGAAATTGTCGCGCTGCATCTGATCCCCCCTGAGATGAATGACAAAACCGCCGCACTTCGACGTCAAAAACTACTTTCCGAGTTGTCCATCGATCCCGATCACATCTCGTTACAAATCACACCTTCCCACGATGTTCTGACGGACATTCTCAAATATTCAGAAGATTTCGATGAAATTGTAATTGGGGCGCCCGAAGAGCGACTGCTAGAACAAAAAATGTTCGGTTCTATCCCCCAAAATGTGGCCGAGGAAGCACTCATCAACGTGATCATGGTCAAACGTCATGATCCCATCAAGCACAAATTGATCGGCGAATGGATCGGAAAAGTACCCGCTAAGAAAAGTTACGGTCAGGATTAAAAACAAACGCGGATAACGCTAAGTTACTGCGGATTCGCACGAATGATTGATCATCCGCGCAAATCCGCTTGAGGGGCATCATCCGCGTTCGATTGAATTAAGTTGGCTCCTCGGGCACCGGGACAAGTAATACTGGCCGGTCGGTTTTTTCGACGACCCGGTGGGCTTCGCTACCCATCATGAAGAGATCCATCCCACCCCGACCGCGAGACGTAATCATGATGAGATCGGCATCTTCCTCCTCACCTACTTCGACAATGCGGGTGGCCGGGCGATTACCTGACACCAACGTGCGGACATTAATACCTTCTTCCCGCAGTGAACGGGCCACCGCTTCGAGGAATTTCCCCATATTGACTTCAGCTTTGTACCGCAGTTTCTCAACCACATCAGCCGCGGCCCGATAATCTGTCACTTCGGGAACTTCAGGGACACTTAGCAAAACGAGCTCACTCCCAAAGGTTTTGGCCAACGCGCGAGCATAAGGCAAAACATACTCGGATTTGATCGAACCATCTAAGGCGACCAAGATGCGATCAAATGTGGGTGTTTTACCATTTACGGCTTTGACTAATAAAATCGGAATATCCAATTTTTCTGCGAGTTTACGGGAGACCCCGCCAGTCAACCAATGTTGGGAGCCAGAGCGGCCGCGGGTCGTCGTAATGACCATATCGATCTCGGACTCATCCACCAATTTTCTCGTTGCCTCGGCAATGGAACCGGGTTGGACGAGGTAATCTAGTTTCAGATCATCAGCTTGTAGTTCTCGTTCAACATCCTTAAGATACAATTCACGCGCATTTTTCGTATCTTCATATTGTTCTTCCAGGGTCGGCGTATCGATTTTGACGGACGAGAACAATGTCAAATGGGCCTTGGTTGTTTTGGCAACCGTTTTTGTAATAGGCAAAGCTTGAGCAGCAAAATAAGAACCATCCAACAGCACTGCCAGCTGGTTGATTTCTTTACGTTCTCCCCGCCAACGACTGCGTTCAATGGGTTCAGCCTGCCAGGTGACTTCCACCGGTCGCGCCCCCATTTCTGCAGTAGCAAGCGCGGCCGGTTCAGCCTGCCCAAATCCAAACCCGGCCAATTGAGCCGCATCGAGCTGCCCCAGGTAATCGTCCTCGGGAGTTGGATCGCCCAATTTCTGGCGGGAATAGGTAAACATCCAGTAAAGGATGGGTATGAGGACTAAGTAAGTCCAGGCTCCCTCAAAGAAGCGCTCTTCAAAGATGATGGCCGTCGCGCCCGTTGTCAGAATCGCAGCGAAGATTGTTCCAAATATCAGGGCTAATTTTCCAATCGAAAATGCTTCCCGAACTTCACGGATCAAACGTTTGGTTACGGCCCAGCCTGTCATGCTCAACAAAATGAAGACTCCCGCGGCATAAATTGCCAGGTAGGTTTCTTCATGGGTTCCAAAAAGCAAGAAACAAACCGCCACAATCGCAACCTCTAACCAGACCGGCATATCCGCGACGCCAAACTTATTCCGCTGACTGAAGATCGGTGGAACATATCGGCGGCGTCCCAAACCTAAGGCCAGGTTTTGGAGACCTTGCGCACTGGCTGCCGAAGCGGACATGAGAACCGCGATCCCTACCAGGGTACCCAGCATCGGTAAAGGAGCTGGGAGGAGTTGATCCATCGTTTGGGTAAACACCGAAACATGAGGATCATTTACATCGGCCAACTGGAAAATCGCCGGCCCTACAATGATCATGGTAACCCCGGTAGTTCCCATGATAATCAATAAACTATTGAAAGCTTTCTTACTTTTTTGGATGGCGTCGCCATCGTACGCAGCAACCAAATTTGCGAAGACCTCGATCCCCGTCATAACAGCCAGAATGCGAACATAACCACCAATGGTGAACTCCAAATGTTCTAAGTTGAAGGCTTGTAAGTTAAAATCCGGCAAATGAAAGCCAAATTTGACAATGGTGGCAATGACCATCGCCCACAGGAGTAACAAAACCCCCGCGGTTGCCGGACCAAAGGCTCGGGCTGCCATTTTGGGGCCGCGATTCACTAACCATCCAGTCAAGACACTTAAGACAATTGCGACGATCGTCCGGTATTGAATCCACAGAATTTTGTTGTTAAGCACTGGAAGTCGGTCGGCAATAAATGTCACCATCGCGGCCATGCTGACCAAGAATGTCAGCGTATACTCGATAAACGTTATCGCCGCATTGACTTTGACCGCCCAAGCGCCAAACTCTTCTTCACTGAGACCACTACCACCACTGCCATCGGTCACCCAGCGCATGACCAGGCGGTACATGGCAGAAACAACAGCAATCGTGATGATCACCATCCAGATGGAGGCCCCAAAAGTGACTTGGGCTACACCAGCAACAATGATCAATTTCAAAAACGGACCAAAAACATACAAAGGCGAGGTTGCGGGATCACCGCCGCCCGCAAGCGCGCCTTCAAAAGAATTCGATAATTTGTGGGATACGTGCGCCACGATGTTTTTCCTTTCAATCAATAGGCGAAAAATGACGCCGAGGGGTCCCGGCGTATTATCCTAATTATGCCTGTTAAAACCTAAATGGGCAAGTGGGTTGGGCGGATTGGTGTCACTTCAAAACGTAATCACCTTTTCCGCCCAGCCTTGGCAATTTCCGGTTCAACGCGATTTTCATATCCAGGATATTTCCGAAAATTGCACTAGATTTTTACGAAAAGAATACCATGATTGCTGCCAGTGTAAATGACACCTTCACAACAGAAAAATATAGATTCATACAATTCTGCAATGTAGATATTAATGTCGAGTTACACTTCTTCTGTTATAATCTCGGCCGGCCGATGGTTGGTGAAATTTTTCACGAAAAACCAACTTCTCAAGGGTCAGATTTCTATTTCGTGGAGCAACTCACCATAACTTACCGCCGCTAAATTCACCCAATCCCCTCGCACCCATTTGGATTTCTGTTATTCAACACTGAATATCAGCGCGTATTCAGGCGGTAATCCATCCGGGAAAAAACAATGTCAATTATCACTACAGTGAAACTGAGATTGCTACGATTTCTTCCTAATCAATTTCGGGTTTTCTAACTTACTGTGGTCTTTATTTTTGAAGGAGAATGCAATGCTTCATAAACCAGCCGAATCCAGCGGCATCGATCATGCCGAGGGATACAAAACTAAACTTGGTTTGCGGATGTTCGCCATTTACGGCCTCGTCTACGCCGGATTTGTACTCATCAATATCATCAAACCGGTCCTGATGGAGACCATCGTCGTGTTCGGGCTGAATCTCGCTGTGGTTTACGGGTTCGGGTTGATCATCCTGGCCCTGATCATGGCGGTAGTTTACAACCAAATGTGTGTACGGCAAGAAAAATTGCTCAACACTGATGAAAATGGAGGGCAGGCCTAATCATGGAAGTTTTACCGGTTGTTCTCTTCTTATTCTTTGTCGGTCTGGTTCTCGGACTGTCGTTTTATTTTGCCCGCAAAGCCAAATCGGCTGAGGGCTATTTTGCTGCCGGCGGCACCATCCACTGGGCCGTCAACGGGATCGCTTTCGCCGGAGATTATCTCTCTGCGGCCTCTTTCCTAGGAATTTGTGGAATGATCGCCACTTTGGGTTACGATGGTTTCCTGTACTCCATCGGTTACCTGGCTGGGTGGATCGTGGCCCTGTTTGTGGTTTCCGAACCAATGAAGCGTCTCGGCAAATATACCTTCGCCGATGCTTTGGATGCCAAGTTCAATTCCCGGAGTTTGCGGTTGGCCGCGGCCATCAGCACGCTCATCGTCTCTTTGTTTTACCTGATCCCCCAGATGGTCGGCGCGGGCGTTTTGGTCACCCCGCTCCTGGGGCTGCCCCACGCCGCAGGCGTCATCATGGTGGGTGCGATCGTGATTGCCATCGTTGCCACCGCCGGGATGACATCGACCACCTACGTCCAATTCTTGAAGGGTGGTCTGCTGATCATCTTCTCGTCTATTTTGGTAGCCGCTGTCTGTATTCGTGGGATCAAAACAGCTCCCGATCAGGGTGGCAATGTTCCCTTCCATGAATTCGCAACCCTGCCCGCCATCGAAACTGATGGTCAGATCGCGGTCGAATCGAGTGACTACGAAGTCGTCAGCCAACAAATTTATAAAGGGACAACTTTCGTCGCTCTGACGGAAGGCGAATCTACTAGTTGGTGGAAAGTCGAAACTGCGGCCGATGATACAGTGATGCTCCGAGAATCCCAAAACGTCACTACCCGCACCGATGGCTCCAAATGGATCAACGGGGCCCCCGCCTCAGATGAAAATCAACTCATCCCGGTGGGCAATATGAGCCAGATCGATGGCAAAACTGGCCCCGAAGCCGATACCGGCAGTGTGGGCATCTTTGGCTTACTCGCCAGTATCAACTCACCTGACAGCACCATCGAAATGTGGAAAAAAGCCAGTTTTGAAGAAAATGGCGAAAGTGTGACGGTTTATTATCCCCAATCGATCACTGGAAACCTGTTCATGCGGCCAGGTTTGAAGTTTAAGGTTGAAGGTTCCCTGGTTGAACGGGTTGATTTTGTTTCATTGATGCTGGCCCTCTTCTTCGGGACTGCGGCCCTACCCCACGTCCTGATCCGCTATTACACCGTCCCCAGCCCGGCTGCCGCCCGCAAATCGACCATCGTCGCGATTGCGGCCATTGGGTTCTTTTACATTCTGACCCTCTACATGGGCCTAGGTGCTATGATCAATGGGGTTCTAAACCCAGCCGAGAGTAACATGTCGGCCCCACTGCTGGCTCGATCCTTTGGCGTTTTCCTGTTTGCCGTAATTTCCGCGATTGCCTTTGCCACCGTTTTGGGAACCGTCAGTGGCTTGATCGTTGCGGCCTCCGGCGCCGTCGCCCACGATTTCATGGATATGTTCATGAAAATCAAAATGAGTGACAAGCAGAAAGTGCTGGCGGGGAAAATCTCCGCCGTTGTCGTTGGGGTAATCGCCATCATTTTGGGGATCGTCTTCGAAGGGATGAACGTATCCTTCCTGGTCGGCTGGGCCTTCGCGGTGGCCGCCTCGGCCAACCTCCCCTCGATCATCATGGTGCTGTTCTGGAAGAAAACCACCTCCCAAGGTGTAGTCGCTTCTGTCTTTGTCGGGATCGTCGCCGCGTTGGGCATCATCCTGATATCCCCCGATATGTACGTCCGCTACGGCTTGGATGCAGCCAGTGCTCCACTGCGATTTGGCCAACCCGGGCTTATTTCAATTCCGCTGAGCTTCATCGCGTTGATTGTGGTTTCGTTGGTAACTCAAAAGCAGGTTTCCCCCGAAGTTGTCGCAGCCGGTATCGCAGATTAACTTTTTTCGCAGAACAAAAACCAGGAACCCGGTTGCTTGAAGCAACCGGGTTCCTTTGTTAATCGCTTGTGAAAATTAATGCTATTCGTGGTTGAGATTATTTCAGAGCTGCGACTCTTCTTTTCTCCACCGCAGCTAACAAATCAGTGAACGCCTCAACAAATGCCGCTACACCCTTATTTTCCAATTCCTGAGTAACTTCCGCCATTGAAATGCCTAAATCGGCGACATCGCTCATGGCAGCTTTGGCAGCTTCCAGATCAGATTCCAGGGTTAATTCCGCGACACCCACTTCAGCGAACAATTCCAAGGTCTTCGGCGGTACTGTGTTGATGGTGTTCGGACCGATAAGTTGATCCACATACATCGTTTGAGGGAATTCAGGGTTTTTTGTGCTGGTGGAAGCCCATAGGGCCCTTTGTACGCGGGCTCCATCTTCTTCCACTCGCTTCCAGCAAGTATCGTTGAAGAAATTTTTATGCATTTCAAAAGCCAGTTTGGCATTGGCAATCGCAATTTTGCCAAACAACTCACGGGCATAGACCAATAGAATTTGGCCGTCATCAACTCCGGCTTGCAAGAGATCATCTACCTGGGCATCAATTCGGGAGACAAAGAAACTCGCTACTGAAGCTACCTGACCCAATGGCAACCCCGCAGCCTGGCGCTGCTCTAACCCTGATTCATAAGCATCCATCACGGCAATATAGCGGTCGATCGAGAAAATTAAGGTTACATTGACATTGATCCCTGCCGCGATCGCTTGTCGAATGGCCGGTAACCCTTCCACCGTAGCTGGGATTTTGATCATCAAATTGGCGCGATCCACCAAATTCCACAAGCGTTGGGCCTCGACCAAAGTACCGTCGGTATCGTGGGCCAAATAGGGGCTGACCTCCAAGCTGACATACCCATCTCCGCCATCGGTCTCATCATACAGCGGTCGGAATAAATCGCAAGCAGCCTGAATATCGGCAATTGCCAGGGCTTCGTAAATTTCTTCTTTCGACTTTCCAGCTTTCGCCAGCGGGATCAATTCGGCATCATAATCGGTCGATTTCGAAATGGCATTATTAAAAATACTGGGATTCGAGGTCACGCCGCGAATTTCTCCCCGTTCGATCATCCCGGCTAATTCACCATTTTCCAACAACCGTCGTTCAATATTGTCATACCAGATCGACTGACCAAAGCTGTGTAATTTTTCGATTGGGTTCACTATTCCTCCATAACTATGCTAGGGAGCAGTGGAGCTTAGGTGCATGGGAGAGAAATCCCCTGCTCCTTATGCTTCGAAGCTCCCCTGCTCTAAATTTCGCACCTTACCTACTCGGCGCGCGTGGCGTTCCTCACCAGGATCATTGCCGACGAAGCGGGCGCCCAAAAACGCGGGGACCAATTCTTTGACAACTTCGGGACCGACAATCCTGCCACCCAGACAGAGTACGTTCATATCATCATGTTCCACGCCTTGATGAGCGGAGTAAGTGTCGTGGCAAATGGCCGCGTAGATTCCAGTCATCTTATTTGCCGCGATACAAGCCCCCACCCCTGACCCACAGACTAACACCCCTCGATCTGCTGCGCCATTTTGAATTTTGCGACCAAGTTTCTCCACAAAATCAACATAATCGACTGATTCGGTGCTTTCGGTGCCCAGATCAATAGCTTCATGTCCAGCAGCTTCTACTGCCGCGATAACGGTGGCTTTAATGGGATATCCAGCGTGATCAGATGCAATGGCTACACGCATATTTTTCTCCATAAAAAAGGACCCGGGTTGCTTGGAGCAACCCGGGTCCTACTATTTCTAGCTCAACAACTCTTTCGCCTGCGCAACCACATTCGCAACCGTCAACCCGTATTCCTGGTAAACAACTTTCTGCGGAGCGGAAGCCCCAAATTTATCCACGGCCAGGATTGCGCCTCGCTCCCCCACCCACCGATGCCAACCTTGGGAGACTCCGGCTTCTACAGCTAGGCGTTTTGAAATTGAAGCTGGCAGAACTTCGTCAATATACTCCTGGCCCTGGGCTTCGAACAGTTCCCAACTTGGCATCGAGATGAGGCGCACACTAACGCCTTCAGCGGCCAATTGTTCCGCGGCGCCAACGATAAGAGCAACTTCGGTTCCCGAGGACATCAAAATGATTTCAGGATCACCCGCCCCCAAATCAGCCAAGACATACGCGCCCTTATGTAGATTCTCAGCTGAGGAATATTTTTCACGATCCAAAGTCGGAACACCATGGCGAGAAAGCACTAAGGCGGTTGATCCATTTTGGCATTTGATGGCCGCTTTCCAGGCCTCAGCGACTTCGTTGGCATCGCCGGGTCGCAGGGTCACCAGATTGGGGATGGCCCGCAGGGCGGCAAAATGTTCCACCGGTTGGTGCGTGGGGCCGTCTTCACCAACACCGATGCTGTCATGGGTAAAGACCCAGATGCTCTGTAAATGCGACAAGGCCGCGATCCGCAGCGCCCCCCGCATATAATCCGAGAAGACCAGGAAAGTGCCGCCGTAAGGAATGACCCCACCGTGATAGGCCATTCCGTTTACCACCGCGCCCATGGCGTGCTCACGCACCCCAAAGTGGAAGTTGCGGCCTTCGGGGGTTCCTGCCTGAAAATCGACCTCACCGTCGATCCAAGTTTTGTTAGACGGCGCTAAATCAGCCGAACCACCCATCAAATCGGGAAGCGTACCCGCAATAGCGTTGATCACTTTTCCAGACGCGACTCGGGTGGCCATACCTTTATCATCTGCGGGGAAAACGGGGAGAGCGGTTTCCCAGTCTTCAGGCAGTTTACCAGTCAATCGTCGGGCTAACTCGGCTGCCAGCTCGGGGTAAGCAGCTTTGTAATGCAGGAATTCGCCGTACCAATCTTCTTCAAATTTATCCCCTTTGGTGACAGCTGCTAAGAAATGTTCGGCGACATCATCAGGGATATAGAATTTCTCAGCCACCGGCCAGCCAATGGCTGCTTTTCCAGCGTCAATTTCATCCTGGGGCGGCGGTTCACCGTGGGCTTTAGGACTGTCTTGTAAAGTAGGGAGTCCATAGCCAATATGGGTCCGGCAAACGATAATTGAGGGTCGGGGATCGGCTTTGGCAGCGACAATCGCCGCGTCGATGGCCTCGACATCGTTTCCATCGGCCACTTTTTGGACGTGCCAGCCATATGCTTCGAACCGGGCGGCGCGGTCTTCGGTGAAAGCGATCTCGGTGGTACCATCGATGGAAATGTGATTATCATCGTAGAGATAAATCATCTTGCCCAATTTCAGGTGTCCGGCCAGCGAGGCCGCCTCAGCAGCGACGCCTTCCATCAAATCACCATCCGTCACAATAGCATAGACATAATGATCGATGATCTCGTGGTCAGGCTGATTAAAACGGGCGGTGAGGTGGGCTTCGGCAATCGCCATCCCGACGCCGTTGGCGAACCCCTGCCCCAAGGGGCCGGTAGTCGTTTCGACGCCGGGAGTCACCCCAAATTCAGGGTGGCCAGGAGTAATACTGCCATATTGTCGAAAATCCTTGAGATCATCCAGGGTAACATCGTAACCAGTCAGATGAAGCAAGGAATAAATCAGCATTGAGCCATGCCCGCCAGATAAGATGAACCGATCTCGATTGGCCCAGTTGGGATTTTTAGGATTGTGGCGTAGGTGCCGGGTCCAAATGGTATAGGCCATTGCTGCGCCCCCCATTGGCAAACCCGGATGACCTGAATTGGCTTTCCGTACCCCATCGACGGCTAAAAACCGGATGGTATTGATGGCGCGTTCTTGTAGTTCGGTTGATGTCGACATGATTGTTCCTCCAGTTGGTGTTGGTCTAATTTTACCGCGAGATAAGGGAACGTGAGGTGTAAAACGAGAAGCATGATGATTTCGATGACTCATGTTTCACGTTTCACTTTACCTGTCATATTTGCCATCACCCGCGCTTCAAAAACACCATCTTTTAGCAAAAATCCATTCGATCTCAAATCAGGCAAATATGGTGGTCTTTGTTGCATTTCAACCCATATCTGGGGGTATTTTTATAGTAATTATCAGATTTGTCCCATTAGTACTGTTGTCATAGTGACAATGACAAATGTCAAAATGTCACATGCTCTTTTACACTACAAAGAAACCTTCCCAAGACCGATACTTGTAACAGCGAAGCGCGCAACTTCCTATTCATTTAACAGTACATCCATCCACAACAAGCCCCGGAGCTTGGGGGTTGTCGCGGGTTAGTTGTGGTACTATGTACAAAATTTCACAATCGCTCATCACGGAGGTTTATATGACTATTGCTGTAACACCTGCAAGAGCACCAGCTATCAACGCAACCCACCAGGAGGTGCCAACATGGTAACAACAACTGCCCCCCCCACTTCGTCATTTAGTAAAACCTTCTTCCAAAGCCTGTTTGACGGCACGGATGGCGAGCGATTCAAAGTTTGCCTGCAATGTGCCACCTGCAGCGGGGCCTGTCCATATGGCTATTTGATGGACTTTCCACCTGGAAGAATGATCTCGTACCTGCGGGCCGGCATGTTCGACAAGGTTCTGAATTCCGACTCGGTCTGGATGTGCGTATCCTGTTACGCCTGCACCGAAGTCTGCCCCTCGAAGATCCCCGTCACCCCCGGTTTGATGACCCGCGCCAAAGAAGAATTACTCCTGGCCGGGAATGTCCCCACCGAACTACAGAGCGCCCTGGAATTCTCCCAACGCTATGGCAATCCCCTGGGTGAATCTCCCCGCAAACGCTCGGAATGGGCTAAAGGCCTGGAACCAGCGGTCCCCATCATGCGCCGGGCCAAACGAGCGGTCGATGTACTCTGGTTCGTCGGCGATTATCCGTCCTACCACACTCGGGTTCAGCAGACCACAAAGGCCCTGTACAAAGTGCTCAATGCTCTGGGCATCGACTACGGCATCTTAGGGCCGGAGGAAAACAGCGACGGCGATACCCAACGACTGGCAGGCGAACGCGGTTTGTTTGAAGTTTTGGCTGAAAAGAACGGCAAAGCTTTCAGCCGCTATGAATTTAGGGAGATCATCACCAGTGATCCGCACGCCTATAATGCCATCAAGAATGAATACCCCGAACTGGGGATTGAATATCCGGTCAAGCACTACACCGAATTCCTGGCCGAACGTCTGGTCGATCTCAAGCCGTTGCTCAAGGAAGATGGGCTCAAGGAAGATGGGCAGGAATTAACCGTGACCTATCACGATCCCTGCTACTTGGGCCGGGCCAATGACGTTTATGACCAGCCCCGCGCCCTGTTGGAAGTTATTCCCGGGGTGAAACTGATCGAGATGTCGCACTCTCGCACCAACAGCCTGTGCTGTGGCGGCGGTGGCGGCGGTATGTGGCTCGACGGGTTCCAATGGGAGAAAGCCCACGCTCGGTTATCTGAATGGCGGGTGAGAGAAGCTGTGAAAGCCGAAGCGGACATTCTGGCTGTCGCTTGCCCCTATGAACCCCCCCGCTTTGAAGACGCGACCAAGATGGTGGCTGGCGCGGAGGGACTAATTGTAAAAGATATCGTTGAACTACTAGCAGACTCATTAAAGTAAGACGAGGAGAAAAATAACATCATGACGCACATCGTGGTTACCGCCAAGCTGGTGCCTGATCTCGTCGAAGAACTTGAAATCGACGATACTGGCACCGCGTTGGACATGACCTGGTTGCGCCTGATCATCAACGAATTCGACGACCATGCCATTGAACAGGCAATACTACTCAAGGAGAAAATTGGAGGGGAAGTCACCGTTGTCGCTCCGGATATGGAGGGGATGGATGATGTATTGTTCACGGCGGCCGCTAAAGGCGCGGATCGCCTGATTAAATTAACTGGCGACTTCGAAGAAGGTGCCAACAACCACGCCCTGGCCCGAGCCTACGCCGCCACGGTCAAAGACTTGAACCCTGATTTGATCTTGACCGGCGTGCAAGGCAACAACGACCTGGACGGCTCGGTTGGCCCCCTACTGGCTGAATATCTCGGGATGAGCTATGTCGGCTATGTCGCAGGGGTCGCGGTTGACGGTGGCACTGTCACTGTCCAGAAAGAATACCCCGGCGGGCTGATCGGCGAAGTTGAAGCCGCCTTGCCCACGGTATTAGGCATCCAGGCCGCTGAAGAACCGCCCCGCTATGTGGCGGTCAGCAAAGTCCGCCAGATGATGAAAACGGCGACTATCGCAGAACAAGATGTCGCCGACCTGGACACCAGCGGCGGGTTAGACGTCACCAGTATGTACCTGCCCGAAGCCGCCGAACGAGCCGAAATGCTCGATGGCGATGAAGAGGAGATCGCGGCCAAACTGGTCGAAATCTTCCAAGAAATTGGTGTGATGTAGGAGGAGGCTGCAGATGAACCAAAACATTTTTGTCATTGTCGAACACCTGCAAGGCCAAGTCACCGATACTTCCTACGTCATGCTGGCCGCAGCCCGCGAGCTGGCCCACAGCACCGGCGGCGAAGTCGTCGCGGTACTATTGGGTCACAACGCTCAAGATCTCGCCAACACTCTAGCCGCAGACAAAGTCCTTTACGGTGATGCATCTGCCCTGGCAGAATTCAGCGCCACCGCCTATCAGGATGCCCTGGGGGGTCTGATCAGCACAGAAGCCCCGCGCGCCGTGCTGTTCGGCAGCACCACCATCGGTACAGATGTTGCCGGTGTCCTCGCGGCCCGGCTGGGACTACCAATGGTCAGTTCCTGCCTCAAAGTCAGCGAGGAGGGCAAACTCGTCAGCCAGATTTGCGGCGGCAAAATTATTGCCGAAACCGATCTGGGTGAGACGACCACCATCGTCACCGTCATTCCCGGCGGCTACAAGCCGGAAGAAGGTCAAGATGCGGGTGCCCCCGTCTCCCCCGTGGATGTAACGGTTAGTGATTTGAAAGTCACCCTGAAAGGCTATATCGAACCCGAGGTCACCGACGTCGATGTCACCAAAGAAGAGGTGCTGATCTCGGTCGGACGCGGGATCCAAACTGAAGATAATATCGAACTGGCTGAAGAATTAGCCGAATTGCTAGGCGGCGCCGTTTGCGCTTCCCGCCCGGTGGTCGATCAAGGCTGGCTGCCGATCTCACGGATGGTTGGAAAATCCGGAAATCTTGTTAAACCAAAGCTTTACTTAGCTTTAGGTATCAGTGGCGCTCCTGAACACGTCGAGGGGATGGCCGATGCCGAAAACATCATCGCCGTCAACATCGACCCTAACGCGCCAATCTTTGATGTTGCCAAATATGGGGCAGAGGTCGATCTCTTCGACCTGGTTGACTACCTCATCGAGGCCATCGAGGATGCCGCTTAGTGAAGGAGCAGAGGAGGAAATACGATGCCTGAACGAGTAAATTACTGGGGTATCCCCCACACCTGGGGGGAACCCGAATATTATGTCTACGCCGTCATGTTTTTGGCGGCCTTCATCATGCTGGTCCGGTTCTTCCTGCGCGCCAGAGTGTGGTGGCAGGTTGGGCGGAACGAAACCCGTTGGGATCAACTCCATCTGCGAGTCTGGCGTCTTATCCAATATGGGATCATCCAGACCAAGGTCCTGAAACAGCGCTATCCCGGCGTGATGCATGTGGCGATTGCCTGGGCCTTTTTTGTCTTCTTCTTGGGGACCGCCCTGGCTACCGTCCACGATCACTGGTTCGAATTTTTGTCGGGCGACGTGCTGTACCTCTATAAATTTGTCCTGGATGTGTTCACGGTCATTTTCTTTGTGGGCGCCGGGATGGCCATTTATCGCCGCTACTACCAAAAACCCAAACGCCTGACCCTGGAACCCGAGTTCACCCGGACGTTGGTGCTGCTCACCATAATCGTTCTGGGCGGGCTGCTGACCGAATCCTTCCGGCTGGCCGTCCAAAGACCGGCTGGCGCCTGGTCATCCCCCGCGGGCTGGATTGTGGCCCAATTGTGGATTTTGACTGGGGCTTCTGATGCCGCGTTGACGAACTGGCATCTGGTTATATGGGTCATCCACTTATTGACGGTGGCGTTCACCATCAGCATGCTGCCGGTCGGCACCATGCTCCACGCCCTGACGGGGCCGATGAACGCCTTTTTCTCCAAACTCGATCGTCCGATTGGAGAACTGGCACCCATCCCGGTTACTGCCGGGGGCGAACCAATCTACGCCAGCAAATTGAGCGATCTCTCCTGGAAGCAGCTCCTGGATGCAGATGCCTGCACCGAATGCGGCCGCTGCCAGGATGCCTGCCCAGCTCATGATGCCGGAACGCCGCTCAACCCCAAAGAGTTGATGCTGACAATCCGCGATACCTTGAAGGCCGACGCCCGCGCCCTGATCGGGGCTAATGGAGATGGTCCGGTCTTTGTCGGGGAGAAATATTCCGAAGAAGCACTGTGGGCCTGTACGTCCTGCAGCTCTTGCATCAAGGAATGCCCGGTGCTGATCGAGCACCTGGATACGATTGTGGACTTCCGCCGCTACCTGATCATGGAAGGCATGGTGGATTCTGAACTCCAATCGGCGCTGGCCAACTTGGGGCGTTACGGCAACTCCTTTGGGAAATCCGAACGGATGCGAGCCCGCTGGACCCGTAAGATTCGACCTAAGATCACAGATGTCCGCAAAAAACCGGCCGAATACCTGTGGTTTGTCGGCGATTACGCCTCCTACAGCCCATCGGTCACCGAAACGACGATGAAGACCGTCGAGGTCTTCCGCGCGGCCGATATTGATTTCGGCATCCTATACGAAGCCGAAGCCAATTCCGGCAACGATGTCCGTCGTGTCGGTGAAGAGGGCTTGTTCGAGATGCTGGTCGAGAAGAATATGATGGCCTTTGAGAAGAGCGATTACCAGGCCATCGTCACCACCGACCCGCATTCCTACAATACGATCAAGAACGAATACCCCCAAAATGGGAACGGTGAAAAACCGGTCCTACACTATACCGAACTACTGGATCAACTGATCACCTCGGGTCAGCTCAAGTTTACAAAGAATCTGGGCTACAAAGTCACCTACCAGGACCCCTGCTATCTCGGCCGATACAACGGCATTTACGACGCCCCTCGCCGGGTGATCGAAGCCACGGGTTGTGAAGTGATCGAGATGCCCCGCCACGGCGAACAGGCGTTCTGCTGCAGTGCCGGCGGTGGCCGGATCTGGATGGAAGAGGGCGAGATCGACCAACGTCCCAGTGAAGCCCGAATTAGAGAGGCCGCCAACCTGGAGGGCGTCAATGCCTTCGTGGTGGCCTGCCCCAAAGACATCACCATGTTCAAAGATGCGGTCAAGACCGCCGGCGAAGAAGATAATATCGTCGTCAAGGATTTGATCGATCTGGTCCATGAGGCGATGGAGTTGGATGTCGAATTGGTTGAAGAAGAGGTTACAGCCTAGATTATGGCGAACGCGGCTCAAACCCTAGCACGTGGACCCCGGTCCGCGCTCCGAATGCCCCGCCTGCGCGATACCCGGGCCCCCTTAGCTACCAAGCTGCTTTTGGGGTTCCTGGTGATTATCGTGGTCATGAGCGCGGTGTTCATGTTTGTCGGCGTTCGCCTGATCAGCGACCGAATTGTGGCCGAGGCCCAAGAAAAAGTTCGCAACGACCTCAATGCGGCCCGTGAAATTTATCTCAGCCAATTGACCCACATCGACGACGTCGTGCGGTTCACCGCCCATCGTTTCTTCCTGAGAGATGCCATCACATCTGGCAATTTGGCCGCCGCGGCGGTGGAATTGGAGCGGATCAAAGCGGCCGAGGAATTGGACGTATTAACCGTCACCGATCAGTATGGATATGTCTTGCTGCGTACCAGCAATCCAGATCAGGTCGGCGAGAGTCAGGGGCACGTCAACCTGCTGCACGCCGTCCTGCTCCGGGAAGCCCCGGTGGCCTCCACCACCCTGGTGTCCGGCCAAGATTTGGGCCTTGAATCATCGGAACTGGCCGAACAGGCCTATTTCAAATTCATCGACACCCCCCTGGCCCGCGACCGGGAAGAAACGGAAGAAACGGCTGGGATGATGCTGAAAGCGGTCGCCCCGATTTTCGATGATAACCAAAAACTCATCGGAACCCTGTATGGCGGCGTACTTATCAGCCGGAATTTCGAGATCGTTGACAAGGTCAAACAAACGGTCTACGAAAATGTCAAATATGAAGGTCAGGATATCGGGACGGCCACCATCTTCCAGGATGATTTGCGAATTTCAACCAATGTCAGCAATGCCGATGGCAACCGGGCGATTGGGACCCGCGTCTCCGAGGAAGTTTACAACCAGGTCATCATCCAAGGCGAACCCTGGATCGACCGGGCCTATGTGGTCAACAACTGGTACATCACCGCCTACGAGCCCATCCGGGACATATACGACCAGATCATCGGCATTCTGTATGTCGGCGTATTGGAGCAAAAATACAACGATATCGAACGTGAGATGGTGTTCACATTCCTGGCAATCAGCATCGCCGGAACCCTATTTTCAATCGGAATGTCCTATTTCATCGCCCAACGAATTTTGGTACCCATCAGCAAGCTGGTATCGGCCTCCAAAGATGTCGCCGAAGGCAATCTGGATACCAAAGTTGAGATCGATACCAATGATGAATTAGAGACCCTGTCCGATTCTTTCAATGCGATGGCCGCCTCCCTGAAACGGCGTGATGACCAACTCAAAGACTTCACCACGAAAAAGATCATGGAATCCGAGCGATTGGCCCTGGTTGGGCATCTATCCGCCAATGTGGCCCATGAGTTGAACAACCCCCTCCAGGGGATCGTCACTTTTTCGCATTTGCTGCTTGAAGAGGAAGAGACGCGGGATTCCACCCGCGATTCTCTCAGTATTATCGTCGGACAGGCCAACCGCTGCCGGGATATTATTCGCGGCCTGCTGGACTTCGCTCGCCAACGCAAACCGGATAAGACCTATTGCAATGTCAATGCCGTTCTCGGAGAATGCCTTTCCCTGATCGGGAACCAATCCCTGTTCCACAATATCAAGATCACCCGTGATTTCCAGGCCGATTTACCGCTGGCCATCATCGACCCCTCCCAAATCGAGCGGGTTTTCATCAACCTGATCATCAACGCCGCCGAAGCAATGGATGGGGTTGGTAATTTGACCCTCTCCACCCGGTTCAATGAAGACATAGATTTCATCGAAATTGAGGTTGCGGATACTGGTCAGGGGATCCGAGAAGAGGATATGGGCCAAATCTTTGACCCTTTCTTCACAACCAAGGATGTGGGGCATGGCACCGGCCTGGGGCTGGCAATCAGCTACGGGATCGTCAAAAGCCACCGCGGCACAATCTCCGCCAAGAGTAAAGTTGGTGAGGGCACTACTTTCTTTGTAGGTTTGCCGATCAAAGCCAACGGACCCGAAGAAGGCTCAAATAATGGATGACCAACCCAAAATCCTGATCATCGACGACGAAGAAATCGTAATTGAATCGTGCATCCAGATTCTCAAGCGCGGTAATTATCAGATCAAAACCGCCAATAATGGAGCCGACGGCTTGGCCTTAATGAAGGAATACGAGCCCGATCTGGTATTTGTCGATCTCAAAATGCCGGGCTTATCGGGGTTCGAGGTTCTCGATCAAATCCACGAATATGATCCTACGATCGTGACTGTGGTGATCACCGGATTTGCCACCGTAAGTTCGGCCGTGGAGGCCATGAAGAAAGGTACTTACGACTTTCTCCCCAAACCCTTCACCCCGGATGAATTACGAATGTTAACCCAACGCGGCCTGGAGCGCCGAAAACTGGTCTTGGAGACCATTGCGCTGCGCCGTGAAAAAGAATTTTTACGCGAACATTTTGCCGCCATCGTCTCCCATGAACTGAAATCGCCCTTGGGAGCGGTGCAAACCAATTTATTTGTATTAGCCGATGACCTGGCTGAGGTGCTATCCGAAGCCCAGGCTGAAAAACTCCAACGTCTTCAAACCCGGATTAGCGATCTGGTGAAGATGGTCAACACCTGGCTGAAAGCCATCTCGGTGGATATCTCCAGTATCCGCGAGAATTTCGAGACGGTGAAGATCAAACCCATGATCAAAAAAGCGGTTGAGAGCGTTGAATCCCATGCCATCCGTAAAGCGATCGAGATCGAGACTTCGATCGAAAAGAAGCTGAGCCGGGTGCATGGTGATGAAGGTACATTAGTTGAGGCCGTCGTCAATATTGTCGGAAACGCCGTGAAATACACTCGTTATGAGGGAAATGTAGCTGTGCGCGCCTTTGAAGAAGGGGATCATATTCACATCGCCGTGACCGACAATGGGGTGGGAATCGCCCAAGAGGACTTGCCTCGCTTATTTGAAGATTTTTATGTTGGTAAATCTAAAACTGAAGGTGAAAGGAGGAGTGGTGTCGGGTTAGCCATTACCCGGCGGATAATTGAAGCTCACGACGGAACCATTACCGTCGAAAGCGAACTGGGCAAGGGAAGCACTTTTGTGATCCAACTGCCTATAATGAATAACAATGAAAAAAGTTGATTTTGGAAAAAAACATAAACTAGAAGGAGGTTCCTATGGCTCAGACGAGGTTATTAATCATCGACGATGATCCCGATTATGTAGATGGGATCAGAGCGATCCTCGAAAAAGCTGAATACGAAGTTGATGCAGCCTACAATCCCAAAGATGGCTTCGCAGCTTTAGAAACTGGGAATTATGACTTACTCCTGCTCGACATTATGATGGGACGTGGAGCAGAAGGAGTCATGGTCGCCCGAAAAATTAACAAAGATCCCGTGCTGCGGGAAATTCCGGTGTTGATAATCACCGGAATCCGAGAACAAATGGCTTTCCTCTTCCCCGGACAGGCCGTGCATCCCCGAATCCTGCCCACAGACGAGTTGATGGAGAAACCCGTTGACCCGAATGTGCTCCTGGAAAAGGTGGAGAACCTGCTCAAAGAAGCTGCCCGCAAGAAAGCGGAAAAGGAAACCGAATAGGATAAGCTTATGGCATCTAGACCCACATTTAGCCAAGAGATTTCCAACCTGATGTATATGTCACACGGAAATCCAACCAAAACCTGTATCCAATGTGGAACTTGTGCAGGGACTTGTCCGGTGGCCGAACATATGGACCAAACGCCCCGGCGGCTGATCGGTATGATCAATGCCAACCTCAAAGAGGATGTCCTGGCCTGTAACACGTACTGGTTTTGTGCGTCGTGTTTTCACTGCTCGGTGAGATGTCCATCCAATATTGATATCGCCGGTGTTATGTACGCGGTGAAACGTTACTCCATCTGGAACAAGATGTACGACGAAGACTTGGTCGGCCCAACCTTCTCCGAAACCTTCGTGAAAACGATCGTTCGGAGTGGACGCTCCTACGAGCCGATTCTGGCCCCAACGTATATGTTCAACATGGAACCCAAAGAATTCGTCCAGGAAGCCTTCAACGCTACCAAGATGATGCTCAAAGGCCGGATCCCCATCATCCCTGCCCGAATTAAGCACATCAAAAACTTCCAGGAAATGGTCCGCAGGATCGTACCGATTGGAGGGGAAGAATAATGAAGAAATTTGCACTATTCCCCGGCTGCTCACTAGAGAAAATGGCTTCGAGTTACCAGAAGTCATCGGTCGACACGGTCCGGCAATTCGGCATCGAGCTTGAAGAACTCGAAGACTGGAACTGCTGCGGCGCGACCACCTACTCCTATATCGACGAATTGCTGGCAAACACCCTGGTGGCCCGCAACCTGGCCCTGGCCGAGAAAGAAGGCCTGGACTTTGTGGCCCCCTGCAGCGCCTGCTACAAGAACGCCTACTTCGCCAATAAATACATCACTGAAGATGAAGACCTGAACGAGCACATCAACTACGCTCTCGAGCAAGATGATCTGCAGTTCAAAGGCGAGACCAAGGTCCTCCACATTATTGATGTATTTGCGGAAGAGATCGGCCCGGAAGCCATCAAGGAAAAGGTCTCCAACCCCCTGACCGGGGTCAAGATCGCCCCCTACTATGGCTGCCAGATCGTCCGCCCCCGCAAGAACGGCGAAGAATTCGAGAATCCCCAATTCTTTGAGGAGATTATCGAAGCCATGGGCGCCGAAGCTGTCGATTTTGCTGACCGGCTCCGGTGTTGTGGGGCTTCACTGATCATGACCAGCCGCGATGCGGCCCTTGACATGATCCGGGTATTGCTCCATAACGCGGTCAGCAGCGGCGCCGACGTGATCGCCACCGCCTGCCCCTTGTGCCAGGTCAACCTGGAATGTTACCAGACCGCAGTCAACGAAGAATTCGGAACCGATTTCAATGTGCCAGTCCTGTATTTCACCCAACTTATGGGCGTGGCATTAGGGATGCCCCGCCGGCAGTTAGGAATCGGAACGGAACTGGTATCTGCTGCCCCGATCTTCGAACAACTGGTTGGAAAGGGGGCCTGATGATCCGACTGGTAACCAATATTGGAATTACAGGTCTTGAAATAAATCATCAACAAAATCAAAATAGGAGAGAGACCTATGAGTGAAGAAAAAGTTGGAGTATACGTCTGCCACTGTGGCACGAATATTGCCAAAGTCGTAGATTGTGAGGATGTCGCAACCTGGGCAGCCGATCAACCCAATGTCGAGGTATCACGAGAATACAAGTTCATGTGCTCCAGCCTCGGGCAAGAATTGATCGAAGATGACATCAAAGAAAAGGGTCTGACCCGGATTGTCGTCGCCTCCTGCTCCCCCCACATGCACGAAAAGACATTCCGAGGTGCCTGCGAACGGGCCGGGTTAAACCCCTTCCTGTACGAAATGGCCAATATCCGGGAGCACGACTCCTGGATCACAGACGATAAAGAGGCCGCAACCCAAAAGGCGAAGGCCCTCACCAATGCCGCCATCGAGCGCGTGATCCATCACCAACCGCTGGATGAAATTCCAGTGGAAATCAACCCCAATACATTGGTGGTTGGCGGCGGCATCGCCGGGATTACGGCGGCATTAGAACTGGCTGACGCCGGAAACCACGTTTACCTGGTGGAACGCGAACCAACCATCGGCGGCCATATGGCCCAGTTAGATAAAACCTTCCCGACCCTGGACTGCTCGGCCTGTATTCTGACCCCCAAAATGGTGGATGTCGGCCAGCACGATAATATCACCCTGTTGACCTGGAGTGAGGTCGAGGAACTGGACGGTTATTTGGGCAACTTCACCGCCACGGTGCGCAAGAAAGCCCGTTACATCAACGAAGAGCATTGCACCGGCTGCGGGATCTGCATCGAGAAATGCCCGGCCAAAGTTCTCGACGAAGTTTTCGAGGCTGGAATGGGCAAACGCAAAGTCGTCTACCGTCCCTTCCCCCAGGCCGTACCCAAATACCCCGTCATCGACAAAGAGAACTGCATTTACTTCATTCGCGGCAAATGTAAAGCCTGCGAAATCTTCTGCCCCACCGAACCGAATTCCATCGAGTTCGAGCAGAAGGACGAGATGCTCAAGCTCGAGGTCGGTAATATTATTCTGGCCACCGGCTACGATCTCTTCGACGTCAAGAAGATCCCCCAATACGGTTACGACCGCAAGAAGAACGTGTTCACCAGCCTCGAATTTGAGCGCATGGTCAATGCCGCCGGTCCGACCGAGGGTAAGATCCTCATGCGCGATGGCAAGACCGAACCCAAGAGCGTGGCCATTGTCCACTGCGTGGGCTCCCGAGATGAGAACTATCACAAATATTGCTCCAAAATTTGTTGTATGTACTCGCTCAAGTTCGCCCACCTGGTTCACGAACGCATCCCCGATGCCGAAGTCTACCAGTGCTACATCGACATGCGCACCCCCGGTAAGGGCTACGAAGAGTTCTACCACCGTCTGCTCGAAGAAGGCACCAATTTCATTCGCGGTAAGGTTGCTGAAGTCACTGACGCCGCCCGCACCGATGAAGAAGAGGGTAAACTCATCGTCCAGGTGGAAGACACCCTCATCGGCCGCCAGCGCCGCGTCCCCGTTGACATGGTGCTCCTCAGCCCCGCGATGGAAGCCAAACCGGACTCGAAAGAGCTCTCGCATCTCTTCAAGATGGGCTGCGACTTCGACGGTTTCTTCGTCGAACGGCACCCCAAGCTGGACCCGGTTGCCACGATGACCGACGGCATCTTCATCGCCGGCGCCTGCCAGGGACCGAAAGATGTGCCCGACAGTGTCGCCCAAGGCGCCGCGGCGGCTGCCCGAGTTGCTGGTCTCATCCAGCGCGGCACCGTAATGATGGAACCCGTTCGGGCTCACATCACCGAAGAAGAGTGCTCTGGCTGCAAGATCTGCAACAATATGTGCCCCTACAGCGCCATTATCTTCCACGAAGATCGCGGCGTCTCCGAAGTCATCACCGCGATCTGCCAGGGCTGTGGCACCTGTGTTGCCGCCTGCCCCAGCGGTGTCATCACCGGCGCCCACTTCACCAACGATCAGGTTCTGTCCGAGATCGAAGGTATCCTGTGGGATGTCCGACCTGAGAAAGTGGCTGCATAGGAGGAAAAAATGAGTGAAAAATTTGAACCCGTAATCGTTGGTTTCCTGTGCAACTGGTGTTCTTACCGTGCCGCCGACCTGGCCGGTACGGCCCGCATCAAATACGCCCCCAACATGCGCCCCATCCGGGTGATGTGCAGCGGCCGTGTCGATGCCCAGTTTGTTCTCAAAGCCTTGCGCGAAGGCGCGGATGGCGTTTTGGTGGCCGGTTGTCACCCGGGCGAATGCCACTACGTTAATGGCAATATCAAAGCCCTGCGCCGCTTCTATCTGCTCAAGAAAATGCTCAAGCAACTGGGGGTTGAAGAAGAACGCGTGCAACTGGTATGGGCCTCAGCATCTGAGGGCATCATCCTGGCCAACAAAGTCGACGAGATGACCGAAGAAATTCGAGCCTTAGGCCCATTGAACTGGAGCGAATCGGTTTTGGGTGGCAATGGCCATCACGAAGCTGTTCCAGTCCCCGAGGAGGTTTAATATGTCTGAAAAACCGAAACTAGCAATGTACTGGGCCGCCTCCTGCGGTGGTTGTGAAATCTCCGTCCTGAATATCCACGAACATATCCTGACCGTCGATTCGGTCTTCGACATCGCCTTCTTCCCCTGCATCGCGGACTTCAAAGTCCATCATGTCGAGGGCTACGAAGATGGTTATATCGATGTCTGTTTGTGGAACGGGGCCATTCGCAACTCGGAAGGCGAGCACATGGCCAAACTGCTGCGCCAGAAATCCAAGGTCATGGTGGCCTATGGATCCTGCGCCTACGAGGGCTGTATCCCCGCCCTCTCGAATCTAACATCCAAAGATGCGACCTTCAACACCGTCTATGGTGAGAATCACTCCCTGGATAACTCCGAAGGTGTGGTCCCCCTGACCGCGGTGGACGTCGCCGAAGGCACCCTGACCCTGCCCGAGTTCTACCACACGGTGAAATCGCTAGATCAAGTCGTGGATGTGGACTATTACCTGCCCGGTTGTCCACCCGAACCGCCCCAAATCTGGGCAGTTCTCCAGGTTGTGGTGGCCGGACTTTTAGAGGGCGCGCCGCTCCCACCGGCTGGCTCCATCGTTGGGGCTGCCAACGTGGCCGTCTGCGAAGAATGCGAACGGACCAAGAGCGAGAAAGCCATCGAACGCTTCTACCGCCCTTACGAAATTACCCCTGATCCCGAGCAATGCTTACTTGAACAAGGCCTGATCTGCATGGGCCTGGCAACCCGCGGTGGCTGCGGCGCTCTGTGCCCGCAAGCCAATATGGGCTGCCGCGGCTGTTATGGACCGCTGCCCGGCGTCGAAGATCAGGGCGCCAAGATGCTCTCGGCCGTCGCCTCCGTGATCGAGGCTGGTGATACGACCATGGAAGATGATGAGTTGGAAGAGAAAATCAACGCCGTCATCGACACTATCGCCGACCCCGCGGGGACTTTCTACCGCTTCAGTATGGCCCACTCCCTGCTCCGTCGAGCCAAAGTTAATGGAAACGGGAAAGGATAAATACAATGAAAAGAATCACAATTGATCCCATCACCCGCCTGGAAGGTCATGGCAAGATCGAAATTTTCCTCGACGATGATGGAAACGTCGAAAATGCTTACCTCCAAATCCCCGAGCTGCGTGGTTTTGAGCAATTCTCCGTCGGCCGCCCTGCGGAAGAGATGCCCCGGATCACCAACCGCATCTGCGGCGTCTGCCCGGAAGCCCACCACATGGCCGGGACCAAGGCGCTAGATGCCCTCTTCCACGTTGATCCCCCCTCGGTGACCAAGAAGATCCGTGAGATGTTCTACAACTCGTTCTACTGCACTGACCATGCCGTCCACTTCTACGCCCTCGGCGGCCCTGACTTCGTCATTGGCCCCGATGGACCTCCCGCTGAACGCAACATTCTCGGCGTGATCCATAAAGTTGGCGTTGATGTTGGGAAGCAGGTCATTCAACACCGCAAACGCAACCACGAAGTCATCCAGTGGTTGGGCGGGCGCGGCATTCACCCCGTCGCCGGGCTCCCTGGCGGCTGGAGTGTGCCCTGCACCGAAGAACTCCGCAAAGAAATCGAGGCGATTGCTCGCCAAAACATCGATTTCGCAGAGTTCAGCCTACAAGTTTTTGCCGACATCGTGCTGGCCAATCAGGCCTATGTTGACCTGATCGTCTCCGACACTTTCTCCCACTCAACTTACTCGATGGGGACCGTGGACGAGAACAATTTCGTCAACTTCTATGACGGCAAGATCCGCGTTGTGGACCCCGAAGGCGGCGAATTTGCCAAGTACGATGCCAAGGACTACGCCGATCACGTCGCTGAGCGCGTTGAACCCTGGTCGTACCTCAAGTTCCCCTATCTCAAGAATGTCGGTTGGAAAGGCTTCACCGACGGCATGGACAGTGGCGTGTATACTGCCACTCCGCTCTCCCGCCTGAATGCAGCCGACGGTATGGCCACCCCCAAAGCTCAAGAGCACTACGAGCAGATGTACGAGACCCTGGGCGCCGAGAAAGTCGATGGGAAATACAAACCCGTCCACATGCGCTTGGCCACCCACTGGGCCCGCCTGATCGAAATGCTCTACGCCGCCGAGCGGATGCTCGAACTGGCCACCGACCCCGAGATCACCGATCCCAACGTGCGCGCCCCGATCACCGAGACGCCCACCGATGGTGTTGGCTGCGTGGAAGCCCCCCGTGGGACTCTCACGCACCACTACACCACCGATGAGAACGGGATCCTGACCAAGGTCAACCTGATCGTCGGTACCACCAACAACAACGCCCCCATGGCGATGTCGATCAAAAAGGCTGCTCAGGGCCTGATCACCAAGGGCACCGAAGTGACCGAAGGTCTGCTCAACACCGTTGAAATGGCTTTCCGCAACTACGACCCCTGCATGTCCTGTGCAACCCACTCCCTACCCGGCCAGATGCCGCTCGAAATCACGATCCGTGATAAAGAGGGTAATGAGCTGAGTAGAGGCAGTCAGTACACCGACTAAGTGTTTGGCGGTTTGAAGCTGACCTCAAAGTCAGCATGAACTACCACCAACCCTAAGCAGATTTCGGTTTGAACGAGGCTTTAAGGGCCAAAGTTTTTTCCGAAATCTGCGTCCTAAGGGACAGAAAGACCACAACCGAGTGCTGGGTGGGACCACTCATCACTCGGTTTTTTTTGTCTATTGTTATAAGATAACAAGAAGCCTGGAGCAATTTTCATGGCTTCCTTATAGAAAATTTACGATTCATCGAGATTTCAATTAATGGAAAAAATTATTGTTATTGGTTTAGGTAACCCCATTCTGACAGATGATGGTGTTGGAGTGAAGGTCGCCTATGAAGTTGAGAAAGCATTGGGGGATAAAATCCCGGAGAATGTGACGATCACCGAGGCCAGTGTTGGCGGACTGCGGTTGATGGAATTACTGGAAGGTTATGACCGGGTCATTTTGATTGATGCCCTGCTAACAGACAATGATTGTCCTCCCGGAACAATCCACCTGATGTCATTGGAAGATTTGCAGAATATCAGCCACACCCAACATAGTGCTTCCGCTCATGATACCTCCTTGGTGACTGCACTGGAAGCGGGGGTAGAAATTGGACTGCATCTCCCGAAGGAATTTTCCATCTACGCGGTGGATGTGGAGAATATCCTGGATTTCAGCAATGATCCCACTCCCGGAGTGGCTGCGGCAATTCCCAAAGTCACTGAAATGGTTTTAGCTGAATTGACCGAACTCACCCAAGTTTGAGCTCTCCAAGCGTTTAAATTGCCCGAAAAGTTGATTTTGACTGGCAACATTCGCTATAATGGTATTAGCGAATGTCAATTGAGCTGTTAATTTTCTGTCATAACGCGAATTGATCACTGAAAACTGAATACCTCGCTGCTGATCCAGTGGTCGCCCGAGGAGGTGCCATGTTCTCTTCCGAGAAACTACAGCAAATTCCTTATTTTTCAAAATTGAATGAGGAGCAAGTTGAATGTTTGCTGGGGGCTTCCTTGCTGCGCACTGCGAACCGCGGCGAATTTTTATTTCACCGCGGAGATTTTCTCCACCATTTTTATCTGGTCGAAACAGGGGAATTCGAAATTATTTTTGAATCGCCAAAACTTTCAGTTGAATATGAAAGCCACGGTCAACCGAGTCAACTTGAGACCGAACAGGTGAGGTTATCTCGAGTCGCACCCGGGCAAATTATGGGCTGGTCGGGATTGGTGCCACCACACCAGGCCACTTCAGGGGGCAGGGCGCTCCAAACCAGCAAAATAATCGCGTTTGACTGTCAAAAATTGCTCCAATATTTTGAGCAAGACTGCAATTTTGGCTTCCTAATGATGCAAACAGCTGCTCTCGTAATTGGGCTGCGGCTCCAGGATATTTATAAAGGCGGTGCCGAATGATTACGCCCGAACTGATCAATCGCTATCCTTTTTTCGCAGACCTAGAACTCCATCAACTCGAGGCCTTGGCTCGAGTTGCAGAGGGGATTACGGCTGAAACCGGAGAAATGATCTTCAAAGAGGGGACTGAACTGCGGTATTTCTACATTGTGGTGGAAGGTGCGGTGGGGATTGTGCTCGAAAAAGAGGGGAAACCAGATACGGTCATCAGCGCAGTCGGACCCGGGCATGTCTTTGCCTGGTCAGCGTTGGTCCCACCCCATCTAGCAACTGCCAGTGCCAAAGCATTAACCCCGTGTTGGTTAATCACGTTTGACCGTAAAAAACTCATCCATGAATTCCAGAAAGACTGCCGCTTTGGCTACCGGATGATGGAAAAAATCGTCCAAATCAGTCGTGACCGGCTGTTGGATGCCCGGTTGGAGTCGCTGGTTTTCATGGCGTAACTTCAAACCGCATCATTTGAATGTGGGTTAATCTAACCAAATTTGGTAATCCTCGGTTCTCTAATGAATGGGGATTAAATGACATGATCTATAAAAAATTCAGAAGGGTGGCATTTGTTTCTGTTTAAACACGAGAAATGAAAATTTTTTTCCGAAAAAACCATCAAACTCAATAACTAGTTCAGTTTTCGCAATCAATCAGGCTTCCCAATTGAATACTAATGACATTTATCGTCATGAATTATGACGATATTTTATTGGAATTAGAATATCATTAAATTGAATAAATAGTTTTTGTTTCTGCTTTTAGGAGCGTTTTTATGAAAAATCTCCCCCGCCGAATAATTATTATCGGCATATTTTTCGTCATTTTGGCGGCCTGGGCCGGATTCACATCGCGACAGGTTACCGCCAGCGAAAAACCACTACCACCCGATCACCCGGAATGGGCTGCGGCAGATTTAACCACAGACACCCTGGAATCCGCCGTTGCGCTCCCAGCCGCAGCACTACCCCCTCCCGCGAAACAAGATCCCTGTCTGCACTGCCACATCAAAGGGGAAGAAACCGGCATGTGGACGCCCCTGGCCCGGTGGGTGGTTTTCCTAACCATGGTGGGTGTTTTTGGGTTTGGCATTCTCCGCACATCCAGTGCCTTCCGCAAACGGATGCCGTGGAAACCGATTCCAGAACGAGTCGGTGATTGGTTAGAAGAACGGCTCCAATATAAAGAACCCCTATCCAAGGTTTTGGATAAACCTGTCCCCGAGTGGCAGCGGCGGTGGTGGTACTGTTTGGGCGGTCTGACATTTTTCTTCTTCGTCGTTCAAGGGATTACGGGAATTATGTTGGCGTTCTACTATAAACCTACGCCCGAAGCCGCCTATGCCAGCATTCAGTTCATCGAAACTCAGGTTTATTTTGGCCGGGCTATCCGCATGATCCATCACTGGTCGGCGAATGGGATGGTTTTGATGTGTTTTGCCCATATGCTGCGAGTGTTCATCACGGGAGCTTACAAAAATCCCCGCGAACTTAACTGGGTAACCGGTGTGACACTGTTTGTGATGACATTGGCCTTTGGCTTTACCGGCTACCTGCTCCCTTGGGATCAACGGGCCTATTGGGCCACCACTGTCGGCTCAGAAATTGCAGGTGGAATTCCAGTGATCGGCAATCTGGCCCTGGTCTTCCTGCGAGTTGGTTGGGATATCACTGCCCTGACCCTGAGTCGGTTTTATGCCCTCCATGTCCTGATCATCCCACTGATCACCGTAGCCATGATGGGGGCTCATTTCATCATGATCCGACGACAAGGAATTATGAAACCGCTATAAAGGTGGCTGGATAATTAGATACCCGTTATCTGGTAACTATTCACCTACTCCGCAGGAGTTTTCTATGACTGAAGAAAAATCACATTTAGACGAACGCACGGTCCCCTTCTGGCCCGATCACCTGCTCTATGAGGCCAAAGTGGCACTGTGGTTTGGGATTGGATTGATCATTATCGGTATCGTAGGGTTGTTTATCCCGGTAGGCTTAGGTGATCCTGCTGATCCAATAGTTACGCCCGAACACACCAAGCCGGAGTGGTATTTTCTGGCATTGTTCCAATTATTAAAGTATTTACCTAAAACGATTGGAGCGGTCTTACCCGTCTTATTGGTCTTATTGGTGACGTTTTGGCCGTTTTTGGATAACAAACAGGACCGATCCAAGCTGACTACACGCAACCGATTAATCGCTACGGCGGTAATGGTAGTCATAATCATTATTTTGACAATTCTTGGGGAGGTGACCTGATGGCTAAAAAATTCACCCGCCGCGAATTCTTGAAACTCACTAATCGGATTTTAGCCGCGACTGGTCTAACAGCCCTCCTCGGTCCCGTAGTAGCCTACTTTTATCCCCCTAATTTGGAGGAAACGCCCTCCGATCCAGTTTTGGTCGCCCCAGAAAACGAGTTAGCGGTGGGAGAAAGCAAAACCGTAAAATTTGGGCGCTATCCAGCCATCGTAATCAATACTGACGGGGGCCTAAAAGCATATTCGGCGGTTTGCACGCACTTTGCCTGCATCGTGATGTGGGAACCGGAGGAAAATTGGATCGCCTGTCCTTGTCACGCTGGATTTTTTAATGTGGATAATGGATCAGTCATCTCCGGTCCCCCTCCGACGGGACTGGCTCATCTCGAAACCGAAATCGTTGACGGCAATATTTATGTGAAAGCGGGAGGTGAGGCGTGAGTGAGAATAGTGGGAAGTGGATAGTGGGCAGTGGGAAGTGGGCGGTTGATTGGGCTGTGATTTGGGACAATATCAAGGAACTGGTGATTCACGCGGTTGGGCAGGTGCGGATTTGGAAGAATATATATGGGGGGATCATGCACTTCCTGATTTTCTGGGGAGTCCTGATTCAGGTCGTGGGTACGGCGATCAATATCCAACAGATGGCGCTATTTACCCCCTGGGCACTCACCTGGCCCCGAGAAAGCTTTTACCTGACGTATGAATTTTTGATGGATTTGGCCGGGGTTTTCATCCTGGTGGGGATCATCATGGCGTTTGTGCGCCGGTTGATCACCAAACCAACACATTTGGGATCAAAATGGGATGATTATTACGTCCTGACGATGTTTTTGCTGATCGCTATCGCCGGATTCTTCAATGAATCAATGCGTCTGATATCGGTCAATCCCCAGTGGCGAGAAATATCATTCTTTGGCAATCTAGTCGCCAGTGGGCTGGAGGGCATGGGGGTTACGCAGCAAGTCGCGTTCCGCCTGCAGCCTGTCTTTTTATTCCTTCACATGGGATTGGCTATCACCCTGACGATCAGCCTGCCCTTCACCAAACTGCGCCATTTGGTGATGACTCCGTGGAACATCATCCGCCGCCCGCGCCGAGAGATGGGCGCCCTGGAAAAAATTGAAGATATCGAAGAGACCGAGATTTTGGGCCGCACCCAAATCAATGAATTTGCCCCTCAACAATTACTCTCTTTCGAAGCCTGTCTTGACTGTGGGCGCTGCGAGGAAGTCTGTCCAGCCACGATGGCCGGGATGAATTATTCCCCGCGAACGCTGATCCAGTCGTTACGCGGTTTTTTCGCCGAGGAACTGATCCAACCCAATGGTAATGGACATAAAGAACTTAATGCCGACTCAGTTGGGGAAGATTTATGGGGCTGCACGACTTGTGGGGCCTGCCTGACCCGCTGCCCAGCCTTGATCAACCCGCCGGAGCAAGTCGTTGAGTTACGTCGGGCACAAGTCTTGATGACAGGCCAAATGTCCAAGCAGGTTGGCGATACCCTGCGAAACTTCGAACGGCAGGGCAATCCGTGGGGAATGCCGCCGGAAAACCGGTTAGCATGGGCGGAGGGAATGAATGTCCGCGAGCTGGCTCCTGGTGACGAGGTCGATGTACTCCTGTATATTGGCTGCGCGGGCGCCTACGATGACCGCAACAAAAATGTCACCCAATCTTTCGTGCGGCTGCTCCAAAAAGCGGCGGTTGATTTTGGGGTTTTGGGTTTCGATGAGATGTGCTGCGGCGAAACGGCCCGACGGATGGGACACGAATATATTTTCCAGGTCTTTGCTGAGCAAAACATTGAAATATTTGAATCCGTCAAATTCAATCGAATCGTCACCCAATGTCCGCACTGCTTTAACACGCTGAAGAATGAGTATCCCCAGATGGGAGGCGAGTATGAAGTGCTGCACTACGCCGAGTTTTTGAATGATTTGAGAGCAAACGGAAATTTAGGGGAGTGGGGACAGGGGAGCAAGGAGGCCGGGGAAAAACTAGCCTACCACGATTCGTGTTACTTGGGTCGGTATAATAATCTCTTCGAGGCCCCGCGGGAATTGTTAGATGCCGCCGGAGCAAATCGGACTGAATTTAAACGACACGGTGAGAATAGTTTTTGCTGCGGAGCTGGGGGCGGTGGGATGTGGATTGAGGTCGATCCGGACACTCGCATCAACCAGAACCGGTTGGAGCAAGCTTTGGCGGCCAAGGCAAAAACCGTTGCGACCGCCTGTCCATACTGCCTGATCATGTTTGATGACGCGGTACGATCAAAGGGTGTTGGGGAGGAGATTCAGATACTGGATATCGCCGAAGTTTTAGAAAGGCACTTAGACTGAGTGTTTGGCAACCACAAATATTTCTCCCGAAGGTATTAAGCCTTCGGGAGTTTTTTTAGACGAAGATATTCCGCACATTGTTGAAAAAAGTGTGAGTACCCCAGACCCCAGGGGTTTTCAAAAACAACATTACACCCCCAAGCTGTGATGCTATTGACAGATTTCGATCATAGAGTGTTCCCCGGAAACCCCTGGGGTCTCCGATTTTACACTGTAATAATAATCAAACTTATGAAAACACCTGATCGTCAAAATAATATCCCCGGCCACGACAATTTTTCACATATCTGGGATTGGCAGGATCCGGCTCGATTTTCCGGCGCAGACGAGCAATATTGATGCGTAATAATTCAGGATAATCATACCCAGACCCCCAAACTGCGGCCAATAATTCATCATTCGATATGGGTTTCCCAGGCCTTTCAAGTAAACGCCCCAACAAGCGGAACTCAGTCGGCGTTAGTTTAGATTCTTTCCCAACGATCGTTACAGTCTGATTTTTCACATCTACCAAGACTGCGCTCATCATTGGAATATTGTGTTGCATTTCTGACACATTCATCATGGTATCCCTCCTAAAACTACTATTTGGCAACATTGAAATCGTCATTTTTCTCCTATCTAAAAGTATCTCATCGATAAGACCAATATTAGACTGGTTATTCAGTTGAGCAATATTTTTTTAAAGAATCATACGAACCATATGGGATCAAAAAAAACAGTGATGAGGCTAAAAGGGTCATTCGCAACTAGGGCGCGCGAACAACCCCGTTCTACCTTACCATTTTTAATTTTGGCATATATTGGGTTCGATTGAAATACGTAAAATTACGGTATTGGGGGATTGGTTCGTTTGTTGGATAGTTGGTTGGTTACGACGAACGGTGGGACTATTTCATTCCCGGCGGTTGAATCCCTCTTTCAATAGCAAACCGCACCAATTCGGCAGTAGATCTGAACCGCAGCTTCTTCATCAGATTAGCCCGGTGCATTTCTACAGTTCGGGGACTAAGCGAGAGACGTTGCGCAATCTGCCGGTTGGTCAGGCCTTCAGTAACCAAATATAAGATCTGTTGCTCGCGGAAAGTTAGGGTCTTCTGGCGCGCGGACGAATCTTTGATTGCTAATTGTTGATAGTTTTCAAGTAGATTTTCCGATAGAGGCGGGCTGAGATATTTTCGTCCTTGCAGAACAGCATTTATGGCTGCAATTAAATCTGAGGAGGCTGAGCGTTTTAGCACATAGGCTTGGGCTCCTGCCTGAAGGGCCTCGGCCACATAGGCTTCTGTAGCGTGCATAGACAGGATGATCACTTGGGTCCGCACAGCCGCGCGTTGAATCTGGCGGGCAATTTCCAAACCGCCGATTCCCGGAAGCACCAAATCAAGTATGATGAGCGCGGGTTCATATTTTTTAACTAGGGGCAAGACGGCCAAACCGTCTCCGGTTTCAGCGATTATTTCCAAAGCAGGTTGGGCACTAATCACCCCCCTAAGACCATCCCTAACGATGGGATGGTCATCTGCCAAAATGATTTTAACGCTCATAATCGTTTTCATCTCCGAGAACATCAATTGGCAGGGTAGCCATAATCGTGGTGCCATCACCCGGGGATGATCCGATTTCAAATTGGCCACCCAACCAAGTAACCCGCTCACGCATTCCTATAATGCCCCCCGCAGTCGTACTCTGGAGTACGGCTTCATGATCAAATCCTACGCCGCGATCCTCGATTTGAATATGGGTTTGTCGATCAGCCACCCAGAGCTGCACCGCCACTTGATCTACTTTGGCATGGCGAGCAACATTTGTGAGGGCTTCTTGAACAATCCGGTAGGCTGCAATTTCAACTGCAGGAGAAAAGCGTTGATTCAAATTACGATGATCAAAATCAACCTGGATTTTCATGCGTTCCGCATACCGCTGGAAATGCCAGTTCAAGGTTGGTAATAACCCTAAATCGTCCAGTAATGTGGGTCTCAAATCCAGAGAAAGTTCATGCACCTTATCCAGCAATTCGATTGCGATTTCTTGGGCATTCCGAATAGATTGGGCCAGCAATGAAGGCTGATTCAAACCAGTATCCAAAAGCAAGTTGAGACCGGTGAGTTCTTGTCCAATTTCATCATGAAGTTCATGCGCAATGCGCCGTCTTTCGATCTCCTGGATCTCACCAATCCGCTGAGATAGTGCTTGGGCGCGTACCCGCATATCGTGTTCGGCTTTCTCGGCCCGTTTTCTTTGGGTAATTTCGGTAGCAATCCCCTCTACAATCAAGCTCTGATCTTCAGTACGGATTCCAAAAGAACGATCTCGGAACCAAAGCCATTTTCCTTGGGCATTCTTGATACGGTACTCGATATCAAAATTTTCTCTATTCGCCACAAGCTCAATAACTTTGATAATTTTTTCTTGATCATCTGGATGAATACTCTGTTTCCACAACATCGGATTTTCGAGGAGATATTCGGGAGAATACCCTAAAATCGATTCGACCCCTTGGGAATAAAAAAGGCCTCCGGTTTGTAACGAAAAAGCATAAACAATATCGGGCGCACCTTCAACCAGATTACGATAACGCTCCTCACTCACTTTGAGTCGTGATTCAATCTGAATCCGATCATCAATTTCGCTCCTGAGTTTGCGATTTAATTGGTCTAGTTTTTGGGTGCGTTCAACTACTAGCCCCTCTAGATGTTCGCGATACTGGTGTAACTCATCCTGAGTTTGTTTCAGTCTCGTAATATCTTGAACAAAGGCATAAGTCACAATTTCATCATTCAATTGCAATGTGGTAACCGTCACATCCATTGGGAATTCGGTTCCATCCCGCCGCAGCCCAGATATCCCGTATCGTGAGGGAACCTGCTCCCCACGTTCCCTGGTGAGATTATAATTGCGAACTTTTTCTCGACTTCCGGGGGGAAGGCGGTCGATTAAAGAAGTGCCTTTCATTTCATCGGGATGGTCAAAACCGAACATCTGCGCGCAAGCCCAATTGACATACAGATAAGTCCCGTCTTTTGAAACCGCCACAGCAGTGGGCGAATCATTAAATAAAGCTCGATATCGAGCTTCGCTCTCCCTTAGGGTGATCTCAACTCGCTTACATTCCAAAATCTCGCAATTGGCAGCTTCGTAAAGTTGGGCATTGCGGATCGCGATTGCGGCATGGTTGGCAAATAAACTCAACAGCTCAGCATTTTCAGGGGTGAATTTTCTCGGCGGATCCGCAAAAACATCCAAGACACCCAAAAAATCGGACCCTGAACATACCGGGACACCGACATCCGCCCGAGAGCCTAAATATTCCACCCAGTGTGGTAAATGACCTTCCCAGTTTGAATAATCAGAAATGATTAAAGGTTCGCCCGTTTCCCATATCTGACCACTGAAACCTTCACCGCGCTGAATATAAGTATTTTGCGGTACTGAGGCGATACCCGCATAAATCGAATATTGGAGGCAATCCAGATCTGGCTGATAAAGGGCGATACCGCCCGCGGTCCCAGCCAGCAATTCAACTGCTTTTGAAACAATCGACTGTAATAGTTTCTCTAGATCAAGCTCTGCCGCGATTTCTAAATTGATTGCCTGCAGTGCTGCTAATTTGGCAGTCTCCCGGGTTAAGGACTCTTCCGCGTTTTTTACCCGCAGTCCCGCCTGCACTCTGGCCTGTAACTCACGATTAGATACTGGCCGGGCGATGTAATCATCAGCCCCGGCTTCCAAACCGGCTGCCCGTTGCTCAGAAGTGATCTCTGCACCCGAATACAAAATGACGTAAATATCTTCCAATTCGAGATCCGACTTGATTTGCTTACAAACCTCAATCCCATGGCGATCCGGCAAGATGATGTCAAGGAGCACCAAATCAACCGGGATCGTCCGGGCTAACTCGATCGCTTCGGTTCCAGTTTCAGCACCGATACAGGTATAGCCGCCGCGGCCTAAGGTCTGCAAGGTCGCGGTGAGATTCTCGCGAGTATCATCGACTACTAGAATCTGAGGGTGATCAGGCGAGGTCATAATATCCCTTTCCGCCGCAGGTCTGGCATAAAACCTGTTCATTGATATGGATTTCACGTTCGTTCATAATTTCTTCTTTACAAGTCTCACAGATCACCCGCCGACCAGCGACGCTAATTATTTCATTCATAGATGATTTCAAGCAAATGGGTTGTACCGCGAGCAATTCGGAAACCGGCATGACCTGATAACCTTCTAATTGAGCCTGGTATCTGGTATTCGAATGCCAGGCATACGCCCAGGCTCGAGTGCGGACATCGGGTTTAGGAGCCAGCCGCAGCGCTTGATGGGTATCGGTATTCACAAATGTGGCCGCCACTTTGCCAAAATCGACGATGCGCAGTGTTCGGTGGCCGATGGTACAACCAGTCGCCACTTCCACCGCGTCCGCGAAACAACCATCGGTTTCAACGATGACCATCAGGTGTCTCTCAAGATCAGAACCTGACAGGTTCAACAAAGCCAGGCCATACAACCCCATCCGCACCCCCAAAACCTGCCGCGGGCAAAGTTTAGTATGCCGAACAGCGGACCGGGCCAATAAGGTTGATAAGTTTGCCTCATCAGTCAAATCATTTTTTATGCTGAAATCTGATTGTAAAACAGTCATTGCAGCCTCCAATTTTTCCGGATACTACGGTCCCCCAAATCCAGTTTCCGGGAAAATGGCTCAAATAAATTTAGAATCCTTCCCGCCGATAAAATCCATAAAAAAGATACCGACCTAACACTTCCGAAACTACAATCAACCCAAACCCCAAAATAATAATGAGCAAACTTAACTCCAAACCCAACGACCCGATCAAAATGCCGGCGCCACTCCATAACGTCAAAAATCGCCCCGCCAGTATTGGGCGTAAACCTGTCCACACTAATCGACTGCTTTCAGCCGCAATACCACGCTGACCTTTCAAGCTCAGGATTGTTATGAGATAGATTCCCGTTTGGATCCCTGCCAATATAATGATCAGCATTATCGAAACCTGAAATACATCTGGTGGCATCATATTCACTGCATAAATTTCATCCCAAAATATCGACCCCGTCTGAATTCCAGTCGTCAGTACTAGGCCTAACAAAAATGTGGTGGTAAAGAAAGTGCCTGGCGTACCCCAATTGTTCCAGGCTGGAACCGTGCGGAGCATATATAATTTCGAGATGACCGCGACCAAACCTAAACCGCTGGTCATACCTAAAAGGATCAAGACCCCATCGAAGATGGAGAATTCAGCGCCATAAAATTGACGCAATAGCAAGCAAAAATTCACGATTCCAAAAAATCCCCCGAACAAGGCTTCGCGGCTTAACCAGGATGTCCGAACATTGGTAAATGAAAACCGAGCATTTAGCGGACGCCCTAAGTGCATTCCGGCAGACCCGGTTCCTAAAACCAAACAAGTCAGTGCAATCGTAAAAAAAACCTGGAGATAACCTGGCCCAGCAAAAGAGTACCAACCTGGAAACAACAAAATTGCCAATCCCCCACTGACAAAAATCCCCACCGACATCTGGGTCAAAATCGTAAAGAACACCAACTGCCACTCATGACGGATGCGCCCATTAGGATGGTTGGTGCCACCGCGTGCAACCATCTTAAATTTCCTCCCAATTACCAATTCTACCGGTGGCTTCTGAGCCACAAACCGCATCAGGATGGGGAGTCACCACCAAGGCAGGGTGGGTGAGATTTGAGTCCGGTAATGGATAGATATCTTTACCAGAACCATATTTGGCCCGAAGTTCATCGATATCGCCAAAGTGTAGCACCCGCATCTGGCAGGCGGATACACACGCAGGTGATTTTCCTGCACGAAGGAAATCCACACAAAAATCACATTTTGTCATCACCCCCTGGGTAGAATTAAATTGGGGGGCTTTATATGGGCAGGCCATCGCACAATATTTACACCCCATGCAGCGCTCAGAATCGATCAATACGATACCGTCGTCTTTTTGGGTGATCGCGTGGTTGGGGCATACTTCGGCACAAATGGGAACCTGACAATGATTACAAGCGACCGATATAAAATAGGCAAACGCAGTCGTCAGCCAGGCGGCATTGCGGGGTAACCAATCACCGCCCTGCGACTCCACCACTCGCCGCCACAAAACCCCCACCGGTAAGTTGTTTTTATCCTTACAGGCAATCTGACAGGCTTTGCAACCCGTGCAAGAAGCTGTATCAATGTAGAAACCGTAACGGATGTAACTCATAATAAGTGGAAAATGGTTAAAAATATTTCTGATAGAGACCCCAGGGGTTTTACAACGTTCAGGTCCATCTGCTTGCGACCTTTGCAAACCCCTGGGGTCTGGCCTAAACGTTCATTCCTGATCTTCTATTCCAAAACTTTTTTTGTTTGACCTTCTTGACCTGCACCATGATGGTGTGCTGAGCATTGCCGTGAGCTAAAGGGGTCAGCCTTTCGGAGGTGAGAATATTGATGGCACCGCGACGATCAATTCCGGCTTGATCTGGGGTCCACCAGGCTCCGGTGGGAATGTTTACCACTCCCGGCAAAATGCGGACGGTTACCCGGCAGGGGATGACCATTTCGCCCCGCCCATTGAACACCCGCACCCAGTCGCCATCAATAATTCCCCGTGCTGCGGCATCCCGCGCGTTGATAAAAACCCGGTGCGGAAAACATTCTTCTAACCAATCGTTGTTTTCGTGGGTGGAATGGACCCGATGCAAGGTGTGTGAGCCGATTGCCTGTAACGGATACGCTGCGGCTTCTGGCCCGAAAGGACTCTCCCACTCCTGAATATACTTGGGAATGGGGGGAATTTCGGCCGGATTGCCCTTTTCATACAATTCCTGAGAAAAGATTTCTATTTTCCCTGAGGGGGTATTGAGCGGAAACTTAACTGGATCGCGGCGAAAATCGGCGAAAGCGACGGCCGGTTGATCGACTGGCTGAACATAGGCCCCTATATTACTGGCCTCAAACTCATCAACCAAGGGGACGTCTTTGAAACGAGTTTCCCGGTATTGCTCCAATAGGCGGTTGACCCAACCGCGTTCATCCAAATTCTCTGTAAATTGCTCACCAACGCCCAATTTCTCGGCAAAAGCGGTACAAATTTGAAAATCGCTTTGAGATTCACCTAAAGGCTCCACCAATTTGGGCATCAACAAAATCTCTTCGCCATATTTCCAGCCATCCTGCAAACCATAGGTTTCAAAGGCCGTACAGGCGGGCAAGATCAGATCGGCAAAGCGAGCTGTTGGGGTTAGAAATTGATCCTGGACGATTAAAAATTCGATCAGAGATTCATCCGTTAGGATTTGGGCCGACCGGTTGATATTCATATGCTGGTTGATTAAGCAGTTGGTCGCCACCGCGTAGATTAATTTGACGTTGGTGTCGAGTTGATCTGCCCCCACCAGGCCCTCTGCCGCCCCTAGTTCAGTCCCCCTTAAAACCGCTTGATCCCAGCTTGCGACGGGAATCTGCACCCCGGCAGGATTCTCTCCTACGGGGAAAGTGCTCCATCGCGAACCCCCATCCGGTGCTTGCAGCGCGATTCCGCTGGCCCAGCCACCCGAAATCCCCACATTGCCCGAAATCGCGGCCAACACACACCCGGCCCGGACGACTTGTTCCCCATATGCCCGGCGCTGCATCCCATAGCCCTGATAGAGCATCGCCGGCTTGATTTGGGCATATTCACGGGCGATTTGGGTGATCTTTTCCCAGGGAACCCCGGTAATGGTCTCAGCCCATCCTGGGGTTTTGGGGAGGCCGTCCCGCCGTCCGAGGAGATAATCTTCATAGGTCTCTGCCCCTGGTTCACCAGGGGAACCCGCCAATCCGGGGGGCATTTGGTCAGCATCGAAACCCTGGCAATGGGTCCGAATAAAATCGGCCGCGTGCAGATTTTCGGTCACCATAACATAAGCCATCGCCGTCATCATAGCTGTGTCGGTTCCCGGTCGAATAGGGATCCATTCATCAGCCAAACCAATCGCCGAAAGCGTTTTGCGGGGGTCGATACAGATTACTTTGGCCCCTTGCTGACGGGCTTTTTTGATGAAATAGGCGCTATTGGTGCCATCGATCATTTCAGCCGGATTCCAACCCCACATCAGGATGTACCGGCTGTTGACCCAATCCTGGCGTTGATTCCCCGTGATCTTGGTACCGTACACCGTCGGAGTGGCTACATTAATGCACGCCCAACTATAACTATTGTACGTATCCAAATGGCCACCGATGCAATTAAACAACCGCCGAGCCAAATGGGACCCATTAGTATTGCTGTAAGCGCCGGTTCCATAGGGAACCAGCAGGGCTTGATTGCCATAGGTTGTGATTACGCGCTGGATCTCAGCCGCAGCTAAATTCAAAGCGTCATCCCAGGAGATGGACTCAAATTGGGCAGCACCCCGCGGACCAACCCGCTTGAGAGGGTGCGTCAGGCGATCAGGATGATATTGACGGCGAAGATAGGCTTTCCCCCGCGCACAGGCCAGCAGACGAGGGTTATCGATCTCATCATACTCGCGGTCATCTGAATCTAAGCGAACAATTTTGCCATCCTGAATGTGGGCCACCAACAAGCAGCGCCCGCCACAATTATGCGCCGGGCAACTCGTACGAACGAGTTTGGTTCCATTATTTTCTTGAGCGGGGGCCGGGGTTGTTCCCCGGTTGAACCAACGGGATAGCACAGACATAAATCACCAGTAAAAAAAGATGATTAAGTTTACCAATGCCATGTCTATTTTGATAGGTGCCAGTTATCATCTTTGACTACTCAGGAGTATAATATTGCCGCTGGGCAGGTAAGGATGCAAACTCTCCACTAAGGAATTAAAGCATGGCAACCAAAACACTCTCATCGAAAACGGTAAAAATCATCACCATCGGCGCGTTTTTGGCCTTCTTCTTGTTCGGCTTTTCCGACAATTTAAAGGGTGCGACCCTGCCCGTTTTATTGGATGATTTAAATTTTAGTTACGCTTCTGGGGGAACGGTACTCCTGGCTTCTTATCTCGGATTTCTGATCGCAACGTTAATCACAGGACCGTTATCGGACCTTATTGGGAAAAAAGCCATAATTTTTCTGGCGTGTGTCAGTCTGCTGGTGGGGATGTGGGGCTACAGCAGCGCGAATCTTTTCTGGACGCTGTCAGCGGCCATGCTCATCATTGGTTTAGGGCTCGGGTCACTAGAAGTTGGGTCCAATATCATAATTGTCGATATCCACAAAGACGATAAAGGCCGTTACCTCAATTTATTGGCATTTTTCCACGGAGTGGGGTCAATGATCGCACCCTTGTATGCTGGGCAGATGTTGATTGCAGCCTTCACCTGGCGACAGGTGTATCAATTCAGCCTGGCATTGGTCGCGATTGTATTCGTGTATTTTCTAGTGGTTAAATACCCACGTTCAGCCGATTCGACCAGTAACAAGCTCGATTTCAAACAATTAGGGAAGTCGGCTTTCTCTAGAGAAATGATCTTGTTTTATATCGGTATCACGCTGTATGTTGCGGCCGAAATTGGGATTGGGGCCTGGTTGGTGGAATTTTTGCAAAACACCAAAGCACAATCGGTCAGTCTCAGCACCACCTATTTGGCGATTTTCTTTGGAACCATCACTGTGGGCCGGTTTATTGGCAGCTTCTTAGTTTCCCGAGTGGGTTATCTCAAAAGTGTGCTGTTTACCGGTCTAGCTGCGCTGGTCTTCGTTGGGATTGGGACTTTCACTTCCGTAGGGTTAGCCGTTTTCATCCCCCTGGCCGGGTTGTTCTTCTCGATTATTTTCCCGACCCTGACCGCGGCGGTTTCTGATCGGCATCAGGAAAATGTCGGCACAATTTTGGGGTTATTATTCACTTTTGCCGGAATTGGAGGGATGTTGGGACCCTGGGCCGTCGGGGTCTTCTCCGACTGGATGGGGATGAGCCTGGGATTTGGGGTGATCCTACTCTTCTTGGTGGGAATGAATATTGTCTTTGGGCTGCTACTCACTCAACCGAACCAGTCTCAGACCACACCGTAACCCGATTCCGACCTTGTTGTTTGGATTGGTACAAGGCTTCATCTGCTCTTTGGATCAGGGTTTTTAAGGCCAATTCGCTTTTACCTTGCCAACTCATTACCCCCAGACTAATCGTTATAGAAACATAGGGAGTTGTCTTCAGAAATTGGCTTTGGATTTGACTTTGCGCGACCAAAACCCGCAATCGCTCTGCAGCAACCACAGCCGCTTGTTGATCAGTTTCGGGCATCAAGACCACAAACTCTTCTCCCCCATACCGGGCTAAAATATCGAAATTCCGCAAGTTGACCTGACAGGTTTTTGCTAGGGATACCAATACTTGATCCCCTACTAAATGACCGTAAGTATCGTTGACTTTCTTGAAGTGGTCGATGTCAAACAGAAGTATGGCCAGCGGCTGGTTATAACGCCGAGCGCGGTTCATTTCTTTTTCGGCCAGTTCAAAAAAACTCCGCCGATTTTTGATCCGGGTCAGGGGATCGGTGGTGGCAATTTGCTCCAAGGCCTGCTCGTATTCTTTGCGGGTCGCGATCTCAAAACTTAACTCAGCATTTTGGCGAGCTAACGTCTGGACCAATTTGCGGATCGCTAATTGAGTTTCAACCCGAGCTAAAACTTCTTCAATATGGAATGGCTTCAAAATATAATCGGCCCCACCGACCTCAAACGCCCGGACCTTGTCGAAAATCTGATCCAACACACTGATAAACAAGATTGGGATATCGCGGGTCGCGGGTTGGGCTTTGAGATGTTCACAAACTTCAAAACCATTTACATCTGGCAAATCAATGTCGAGCAATATCAAATCAGGACATACTGTGGTAGCTTGTTCAATCGCTACTTGCCCACAATTGGCCGCGTAGACTGCATAACCTTGTTCCGCGAGAATTTTGACGAGTAAATTCAAATTCTCGATAGCATCATCAACAACCAATATCTTGGGATTATCTACATTCATCGGTTAAAAAAAGACTTCCAAATTTCGCATACAATTGCGGTCCAACTTATGCCCTACGTTTGCCTCGCAAAAAGTGACTTCGGCACCGGCGGTCTCAAAGAATCTGACCGTTTCGTGCGCTAAATTGATCGGCACAATTTGATCTGTGGTGCCGTGAGAAATGTAGACTTTTAAAGCCTTCAACGAATCGGGCGTTACCGAGTTTTCTACCCCTACGGGCAAAAAGCCTGCGAGTCCTGCCACTGCAGTTACCTGAGTTGGAAACTGCAAGGTAAAGGCATAGGCCAGTGCGGCTCCCTGGCTAAAACCAGCCAATCGGATTTGGGAAAAATCTCCCCAAGGGGCTGTTAGGGGCCAGTTTTCCATCAAATTATACAATTCGAAAACAGCCGGTGTAAAAACTTCTAAGGAAGGCCAGCCAGGGGTGCGCAAAGGATACCAACTAAAACCTCCGCCGGGCTCGGGATAGATTGCCCGGGGTGCTATCACCAGGTAATGTTCTGGTATTTGATGAGCAAAAACCCACATAGAATCTTGATCCCCCTTCCAACCGTGAAGCAACCACACCACCGGATGCGGACCAGCCCCTGCTGGCAACCGATAACGGATTTGCCATTCTCCTATTTGGATCTGGGGTAAATTAGATCTCATCATCTTCGGAATTGGCTCTTTTTACCAATAATTCCAAACCGTTTAGCACCAACCAAATCAAGATTAATGGGGTTGTCCCCCCCAAGAGACATACAAACCCCAAAATCGCGGCTTCTCGCCCGTAGAAATAATAGATAAGGACCTCGCCGACCACAAATAGGATCAACAGAAAACCTGCTAATAATTGGATATTGGTCTGACGGGCATACCGTCGAAGGTCTCTAGTCATGGAATTGCCTTAATTTTCTCACACGAAACCGCAAAGTGTACTAAATGCGGTTATTTTGTTCGTTGGCTAGTGGGTTGGGGGGTTGACCAGCCAACTGACCAAACCTTTCTATGCGTCTTTTCACGAGTATTCAGTCAACGGCCTTCAAATCGCCGCCGGGCACCACCACCTCCGAAATCGATTCCTGGATGACCACATCGGTCGTCAGACTACGCAGCCGGGCCCCTGGCCCCAGGATGACGCGATGACTGAGAACGGGAATGGCTAAACCCTTGATGTCATCGGGGATCACATAGTCCCGTCCCTGAATGGCCGCTTTGGCTTGGCTGGCGCGATACAATCCCAAGCTACCTCGCGGGCTGGCCCCCAGATACACATCTTTGTGCTCGCGGGTTTTTTGAACGATTTCAACCAAGTAGCGATAAACATCATCGGCAACATGAATATCTTGGATACTTTTTTGGGCGGCAATCACCTCGTCAACGGAAACGACTTGATCCAGGTCTTCAATTGGATGTTGAAATTGCTGCTGTTTAAGGACGTTAATCTCATCATCCAGATGAGGATAACCTAACTGCACCCGCAGGAGAAAACGATCAAGCTGCGCTTCGGGTAAGCGGAAAGTACCTTCATACTCGATAGGATTCAGGGTGGCTAAAACCATAAATGGCGCCGGGAGTTGATGAGAGACGCCGTCAACGGTCACCTGTTTCTCTTCCATGGACTCCAACAGCGCGGATTGGGTCTTGGGGGTGGCGCGGTTAATTTCATCGGCCAAAACAATTTGAGCCATAATCGGACCCGGACGAAAATGGAAATCCCGCTCGGCGCGATTGTAGATCGAAACGCCGGTCACATCACTGGGGAGCATATCCGGTGTGAATTGAATCCGACTGAACGAACTGCCGATTGAGGTCGCCAAACTACGGGCTAGCATTGTTTTGCCCACCCCAGGAACATCCTCGATCAGCAGGTGGCCATCACAGAGCAAGCCTAGGATCGCCAGTTCTACTGCCTCCCGTTTCCCCACAATGACATGTTCTACGTTTTTGATGACGGTTTCAGCAAATTTTTGGGTCAGGTTCATTCCAGTCTCCAATTTTTAAAACTTATTTATTGCGAATGGGGTGAATGGGCCAATAAGTAGCTTATCTCGCAAGTTTCAAGAAAATAATTAAAGATGCTTCGCACGCGATCACATGAGTAATTTCAGCATACTGCAGATGTGCTCAGCATGACATAATTTCAGCTTCTTGCGAGACCGGCCAAATAAGTGTGTGACGGTTTGTAGTTGAAAATAAACCAACCTATTTTACCGTCACACCCGAGCAGATTTCGATTTGAACACAATTTTCATTTCAAGATTCTTTCCGAAATCTGCTTTTCACGAATTTGGGGACTTCTTTCGCTACATTCATTCATTCGCATCATTCGTGATTTGTTCTTTTCGTTTTCGATAAGTCAGTTGTCTTAATCGGGCTAACCATAACCGGCGGCGGAGGCGTCGCCACAAGGTGATGATGGCCGGACGGTCTTGCATATTGACGGTAGCCGGACTGTAAAGCAGCTGACTATAGACTTGGGTAAAAGTTTCAATTTCGGCGTGAGCTGGGGTGAGGCGCCGCTCCCAGAATGGGGTCTGGGCCAAAGATTGCAACCGGGTTTTGAGTTCAGCAGAAAATTCCTGCGGGGTGCTTTCTCGGCGAGTTGTAATTTTCAGCCGGCGGCCATGTGAATACAATCGTTGATATAGATGTTCAACAGCCGCGGGAGCTGTCAACCGATAAATTCGCCAGCGGTCGATCCCGGCAAATCCTAAAATAATGATCATCAGACCACCCAACCCACTCGATAAGATCACCTGCCAACTCCACTTTATGCGAGCGAGGAGCGGTGTGAGGTTTCTTAAACTAATATCATTTTCTAGGACAGCTTGAATTTCTTCTTCTTCAGCGAAATGATCAAGCGCGGCTCGACCAGCTGTCGGTTCGAAGGGCACCCAGCCAATCCCCTGGAAATAGATTTCCACCCAAGAGTGGGAATCAGCCTCAGTAACAATATACCGTTGGTTGGCCGTATCGTAATTGCCGCGATAATAACCAATCGCCAACCGGGCCGGGATTCCCAATGACCGGGCCAAGACTACCATACTGGAGGCATAATAATCACAGTATCCTTTTTTCAGGGTAAACAGAAAGTAATCGACCATATCCCGGTCGATGGGCGGGAGTTCGAGATCAAGGGTGTATTCATATGTTCGCAAATAGGTCTCTAATGAGCGAACTTTATCATAGGTTGTCGCGTCATCACCAGTTAATTCATTTGCCAGACGACCAACCCGATTAGGCAGCGAATCGGGCAAAGACAGATACCACTCCGATATCCAGCTCGGATAAGGACCGGATGCAGCCCGCAATTCTGTTTCGCTGACAATCGGTATCAACGATTGGACTCGATACACTGGTTCTTCAATCGCCGCGCCAAAAAACTCGCCGGGAGCATCATGAATATCGGTCAGACGGATGGTGGCTCGCCAACCGATTTCAAAATCATGATCGACGGTGACGATATCCCCAGCCGCATACAAATTTCTGTTGTTGGCATTCGCCAGCCGAAAATCTTGTTGGATGGCCTGGTGATGTGGTGATTGAAATTCCAGGACCTGATCCCCGGCATCATACGAGCGCAAGACATAATCCTCACTCCGCCAACCAAATCCGGTATATTCTTCATAGGTCAGAGAACGCCAGTAGAGGGGCAAATTTAGATCATTTTCTTGTTCGGAAACCGCGCCGGTAACCTTAACCGACATGACAATTTGTTCGGTCAACTCAGGCCCAGTACCTAATAGATGACGGCGGGGCAACCCTCCCGACAGGGCGTTCCCTAACCCCGTTGTTTCGATGGGTTTTTGATACACCCCCAGTGATTGGATTACTGGTTCAGCATCTTCGACCGAGGCTTGGGTAAATTTTTGGGCGATCTCAACAAGATTATCAAAGGAAAATATCGGTAAGATAATTGCGATCCCCACTACCCCGGTCACCACGCCAGCAGCCAGTAAAGAAAACTCCTTGGGCAAGTCTTCGGGGAAATCCATCTTTGCAGCTAACCAATGGCGTTCACTGTGATCATAATTGGTAAGGGCCAACAACAGCAAAACTGAGAAAACCAGCGGAGCTAAAGGTGCGGTACTAGCCCAGGTGTAAGACAAACCGGCTGCTAGTAAAACGCTGGCAGGTAATAGACCCATCACGGGTGACCGCCGACGACGGTAAAACCAGCCCGCCCAAGAGGCCAACCCCCAAACCAGCCACCCCCAAGATAAGGAAATGGCCGGTTTACTAAAGAACGGCGGACCATAAACCAGAGACAAAACCCATTCCCACCAGGTAGTCGCTAAACCGGTGACTTGGAAATAAACTTCGTTATACGCGTAGTTGTAATAATTTAAATCTGGGGGAACATCGGTAATTCGACCGATCAGGACCCCAATCCGAAAATCCAGGGCTCGTAAATAACTCCATATTGGCCCCCACAGTTGGCCGACGTTAATAAATACCAAGCCTAATCCGGCCAATATCAACAGGCCAGTAGCAACCCAACCCTTTGCTCTGGTACGCGCCAAAACCCAACTTAGCAGCAGCGCCCAAAAGGCTACTCCCGTTAAAAACCGAGAATTCAAGCCTGAATTAATTTCTCCCAACCCATAAGCCACACTCGACATAGCAAACAGCAAAAAGGCAAAACCAATGAGGGCCTTCAGGCCAATCTTATTAATTAGTCGAACGATAGCAGAGAGGAACATAGGAATTGTGAATTGTAAAATGGTGAATGACGGGATCGAACTGCATAATCAACCGGTCACCATTCACAATTTATTATTAATTCAGATTTCTCCAAATCATCTCATCTTGGGTCAGCATAGGGATGGCTTTTCCCAGCGGGGTTACTCGCCACTCCCAATGGCCTTCACGACCTGGTTCGATTTCTTCGCGATCTAGCAAATCTTTAGGGATAATGTCATGAACGATGCCTAAATTCGTAAAAACGTCTTGCATACCATGGGGTTGGACCTGCCCCCCAAAAGTTATTGGATCGAACAACAGAACGGTAGGCACCACTTCCTGGCGGCGGACGGCCAGCAACGATTCAAGCCAGGCCCCGCTTACGGCTGGGGTGATGACAATCAGACTGGTATTCCGGGTTAGTCCAGGTCGAGCTAAATCAATCAGGCTGGATAGCGAGCGTTGGCCTGGATCAACAACGGCTAATTCTCTTAGAATTGACCAGTTATGTTCGTCGCTCATATTGGGGGGCAGCCAGACCAAGTCTTCGCCAAATGTGATCAATCCTACTGAGCGACCAGCTCGCATCCCTAAATTGGCCAAGGAGGCCGCCAGGATGATGCCATGTTCGGCCGTCGAATCCAAACCTTCCCCCACCTGAACAGTTTCATCCAAATCCAGGATGATCCACCAGTCACCGGCGGGTGACCCTTCAAATACGCGCACAAACATGTCATCGCGCCGGGCCGAGGTCGGCCAGTGAACCCACCGCAAGCTGTCACCAGGGACATATTCCCGCACACTGGCCGAACTGACGGTCCGCTCGGGAGCGTTGACCCGGGGGGTACCCTCACCGGCGCGTCCACCCGGGGCGACCTGAATCGGTGGCAGCGAGACCACGGGCGGCATGACCATCATTGTCGTAGAGGTATCATCATACAAAGTTACGGTATAAAATCCGAATGGATCTTTGGTCCGCAAGGTGGTGGGGCCAAAAGTGAATAACCCGCGATGAGTACAAACACTGCGCACATACCAGCGATTTTCGGATTTGGGATCGATGCCGCGGACTTGATTGGCCCAATAATTAGGCATATTGGTCTCATCGAAAATTTCCACCCACACCGCGGGGAACCGGGCTGTATTGACCAGCGTGAACCGTTCTTCGAGCCGGTCGCCAACCTGGGCCCAACCAAAACGCATCTCCCGGCGCAGGTTTAATCCCTGATACAGGGCCCGCGCCCAAATATAGCTCAACAGCCAGGTCCCGCCAAAGGCGATAAACAGAATTGACCACCCTTTATAAGAATCAAAGAGGTACATGACCAGCAAAACGATAGTGATCGCTGGAAGCCAGTAAGAATTCAGTTGTAGGCCTTCTTTGGGGAGAGATTCAGAGGACATAGGTTGGCGGTGTGATGTATCGATGCTAATGAGGGGCAGTCGGCAGTTTGAAGGAAAATGGCAAATTTTGCCGCACAGCGGCTTTTCAAGTTTAGCAGATTTCGGTTTGAACCTGCTAATAGTTTTCAAGTACTTGCCAAAATCTACATAATTAAATCATCAAGTGACAATCAATTTCAAAGTTCGCGTGGTTTTTATATTATACGGGAGAACTTGGGTTAATGATCATCAGATTGCCCGTTTCGGTGGGAATCAGCATGGTTTAGGCCAAGGATGGGATTACTCACCAATCTGCCAGAGCAGCACCTGTCCATCTTTCGTGCCGGCCGCCAGCTGTTTGCCGTTTGGCGAGAACGCGATAGCATTAATCCAGCCTAATTCTTCTCGGAAGGTGGTCACATTTTCACCCGAACCTGGATCCCAGACGGTAATTTTTCCATAACCGGCAATCGCCAAGAAATTCCTCCCCGGCGAAAATGCAACCTGGCTCTGATTCGGATCACCAAAGGTGTGAATCATTTCCTCAGAAGCAACTCGCCAGACGCTGCCCGTTGGGGTAGCGATCAACTCGCCAGTTGGGGAAATATCGAGACCTCGAATTGAAATATCTTCCATAAATGTTGTCAGAATTGATCCCGATGCAAACTCCCAGATATTAATTTGGCCCATGCCATTCACGGTAGCAAAACGGGTTCCATCGGGGAAAAAATCAATGGCAAACATGCCATTGGGATTCTCGATCGTGCTTACTAAATCGCCGGTCTGTGGATTCCAGACCTGGAGCTGACCCCGTCCGGTATCGGCGATAAGCCGGGACCCATCAGGAGAAAAAACCAGATCGGACGGCGCTTCAATCGGCAGCAAACGAAGGATCTCACCTGTCAGCGGGTTGCGGATGGCGACATTATGATAGACAAAACTCGCCAATAGGCTGCCATCCGGCGAGAACGATATTGATCCGACCGGCTGGTCACTGGCAGCCTCCTTCCAAAGCAACTCAAAGGGATCTAACCGGTAGACCATGACACTCCGCAAAAACCCGACTGCCAGTAATTTTCCATCAGGAGAAAAATCCATTTCCCAGGCACTGCCTTCGCTCCCATCTGATGACGCAGCATCCCAGCGGCTGATTTCGTAAAAAGTAAAGGACTGCGGGTCCGAAGGGGTATCATCTGTTTGAGGCGGTTTGGGGAGCGTGGTTTCGGCTTGCTCCGGAGAGGTTAATGGTGTATCTAAAGATGTGGATGAAGCACAGCGAAAACCGATGGCATAGTTCCACCCATCAATTTCATAGGCATAGCGATTGGTAGTGCGATTGCTGTCTGGCGTCGTGTCCCAGGCTCCACCGCGCATGACCCGATACTCACCGATGTCCGGCCCCTGGGGATTGTGTCGGGCTTCGGCGGGATAGGCCGCGTACCAATCGGCAACATACTCCCATACATTTCCGGCCATATCGAAGGCGCCTACCCAATTAGCCGCATGCTCATAACTGCCTACCGCGCCAACTTCCCGAAAGCCATCACCGAGTGATGTATCCGGCGTTCCGACCGGGCAATTGGCATCACAGTAATTCAAATTAAGGCCATTGAAGTCATTGCCCCAGGGGAACATGGTTTGGGCTGGTCCGCGCGCCGCGTATTCCCATTCAGCCTCAGTGGGCAAACGGGCATCGGCCCAATGGCAATATTTGTCGGCCTGGCTCCAGGTGATATAGATTACAGGGTAGTTATCAAAAGCCGGATTGCCATAATATTCGGCTTCCATCCCGGAATGGGTTCGGAATGGGGGCGAGCAATCTTGCGCGGCTACACACTGCTGATACTGGCCATTGGTCACTTCGGTTTGATCGATCCAAAAACCATCCAAAGAAACCGAGTGCACGGGCTGCTCATCAGCCCACCATTCCAGCTTACAATCAGCCAAAATCTGATTACAGAGTTCAAGTGTGGTAGCTAATTCTTCAGCGGTGCTACCCATATTGAAACTCCCCGCCGGCACATAAACCTGGGTGGCCCCATCCCTGTCTCGCATTTGGCGGGTTCCGGCGGCAGGTTCTTGATGAGACAATTCGGTACCATGCAGCCTAAAATTATCAAATAAAATGTCGGCCCCATATTCGGTTTCGGGATAAGTACCGGCAAACAACGAGAATCCCCCAGTATTGACTGCAGCCGGAATTTGGATCAACGCAATCTCATTTACATAAAAACCCAACAAATCTCCGGCACAATCAATCCGCAAATGATTCGTTACGCCTTCAGAAGTCGTCCCGAGGATCGCATCACTTACCTGCCAATTCTCCATCCCAAAGTACTGCCAGTGACCACCGATAATTTGCTGGACGCCAAAATAACCCTGATTAGTTATGAAAAACTGATAACCCGATTCCTGGGTTGGATCGGTCCAGCAAACCGCCCCAAAATAAACGACATCGGTTTCCGACATCATCCCTGGGATGGTGGCATCCACTGTAATGGTTCGATCCGTCAAAATCAAGCCGGGATCAGAATACAGGGCCCAATCGGGATCCACGACCACAAACCGGAGCGCCTCGCCCTGATAGCTCACACTGCCGCGCTGCTTAGTCACATTGTCCGGAAATTCACCGGTTTTCCAGCCGCTGGTTGGATCGGAATAATCATCATTCAGCAAAACCTGAAATTCAGCTGGAATTGCCGGGGCAGATCGCACGGAAATTGGTTTATCCGCAGCCCCCGTAACTTCAAGCGGTTGCATCTCGGGTTGAGTAACCTCAGTTGTGGTTTCTGTTTGGGTCTCAACGACCGCGATTTCATTGGTGGGTGATATTAATTTCGGGAGGACAAAAATAATTCCAACCCCGAAAATACCTAATATGATTATGCCTACCAATGCGCCCCATAGCAATCCTTTTAGCGGGTTGGATTTTGAGGCGGGCGCTGCCGGAGCATACTGGGGTGCTACCCCCATTACTAAACTGGCGCCACATTCCCCACAGAATTTGCGCCCTGGTTCATGGTGAGTCCCGCAACTTTGACAGTGATGGGTATTATTCATCGAAACACCTCCGACGCGAACCAACCAGAAACAAAAAATCGCCCTCACAGTGAAGGGCGATACCCAGGTGATGATGAATTATTATGGTGACAGGGTCAACCTCACATAATGAGGATATCCGGATGAGAAAATCAGATTTCTAATATGAATTCTATCATAGCTATCGAGCCCATCTCGCAATTTCCAAGAAGACGACAAAAGATATTTTGGATGTGATTACAACTGCTTCTTCAGTGTTCTGTAGTTGAACTCCCGATGACAATATCACCGGTTTCTTGCCTGACTAATTTTGCGGAAAAAGCGAAAAACAATCCTAAAAATAGGGGTGGGAACCAAATATTCCAAAAAGCCTGGTATTTCAGCAAGCCTTGCAATATGATCAATGCTTGAGCAGCAGCATAAACCCAGACCAACTTTTGGACACTTTTACGCTCAGACAACTTCAAAATTGCCACCGTAACCTGTAATACTGGAACCAACAGCACAATCCAGTCAGTGATCCAACCATAGGCAAGGGTCAAAGATGAAATTATCAGTAATTGGGGTCCATGTGTTCGCCAGGACCAATTTTCATAAAACTTAGAATAATAGCTAATGGCTACAAATGCGCCCAAGATGGGAGGAATAAACTGAAGTTCAAATATGTCCCACCTAAAGATCATACGCAAGACGGTTCCCCAACTTGGCGTGAGCCAATGGGTAGGTTGATCTGCCTGGATCGTGCTCAAATAATGTGATAGCACGTCTGGATTAGGAATAAATGCAATCAGGGTACCGAGTAAAACGGCAACGATTAACCCCATCCCAATTCGCCAGCGTCGCTGGCGTAATAGCCACAAAAGAGAAATTCCGCCCATCAAAAAAAATACATGGGGTTTGATCGTCATCAAAAATAGAAATACGCCAGCAATAAAATCTCGCCGGGATTGCTCAAAATACAGAAAACCTGCTAATCCCAAGAGAATAAAGGGGGTAATTTGACCTATATTCAACGCCATAAATACGGGCATGAAAGTAAACGCAATTATAGGTGGCAGCCACTTCTCCGTGGTTGAATCACCCTCATAAATCCGCCAAATCCAAACACTGCTGACCCACATGGCGGCAAAAGAAGCAGCCATCCAGAGCAGCCAACTTAATCGATACGAGAAAATCCCGAAGGGCATCACCACCGACAGGGTCCAGGGGGGATTCCACATCATATCGGGTTCGGAACCAATCCATCCGACCGCTTTTTGCAAGGGAAAGAGCAAATCTGGATCATAAGGATTTTGCCCGGCCAAATTAAGCTGTCCCGCGGACCAATATTCCACAAAATCATTGATCGGACTTTCATATTCAAAGATGAATTCTTGGATCGTTACAATGAGTAATACCAAACTTAGTAACAGACTGATCCAGAGAACAATTTGGCGAATTGGATTTGAAGGCTTTCGCATAATTTTATTTTGATGGGGTTCCAACTGATGCAATCATTCCATTTCTTTGGGCCACAATATATAACAATAACAAAAATGGTGATAGCCAAATATGTTCAAATGGCTCCATTTTTAGTAAACCTTGGAAAACAATACTAATCTGAGCCGCTCCATAAGCCCACCCCAGCCCAATCGCTAATTTTCGATTAGAATGTTTCACCGCGCCAACCGTAACCTGCAATACGGGGATGAATAGCACAACCCAATCCGTGATCCAGCCATAGGCCACCGAGATCGCCGAAATAAAGAAAAGCACGGGGCCATTCCTTCCCCAATTCCACTCTTTTCGAAATATTATGAAATACAAACTTCCAAATATAACGCCAATAATGGGCGGGATAAATTGAAGCCAAAATAATTCCCAGTCGAAAAGCATTCGTAGTACTGTTCCCCAACTCGGGGTAACCCATTTTGTGGGTGGGTTGGTTTGAATTGCTTCGAAATAGTATGAGAAAATCTGGTGATCAAGGCTAATTGCTATCAGGGTGGACGCAATTATTATGGCAGCAGCAGAAATCAATATCAGCCAACGGCGCTCTGCTAAAATCCAAAGAAAAACGATCACTCCGATCACTAGAAAAACGTGGGGCTTGAAGGTTACCAGCGTTAAAAATGCTCCCGCCCAAAAATCACGCTGGGTACGTTCAAAATACAGAAATCCAGCTAACCCGAATAAAATAAATGGCGTAATTTGACCCCAGTTTAAAGCCATGAAGATCGGCATAAACGAGAAAGCCAAAAATGGTGGCAACCATTTATGAGTAGGTTCACCCCCATATAATCGCCAAATCCAGATACTGCTCACCCACATGACGATGAATGAAGCGACCATCCAAATCAACCAACTGAAACGATATGAAAAGATGGCAAATGGAATTATAAATGGGAATGTCCAGGGTGGATTCCACATCATATCGGCTTCAGACCGCCCCCAGCCAGCAGCCTTTTGGATCGGGAAAAGTAAATCCGCATCATAAGGGTTTTTTCCATTCAAAATCAGCTTCCCGGCAGACCAGTATTCCACGAAATCATTTACCACAATATCCACCAAAAAAACGAGTTTTCGGGTTGTCAAAACCAAGATTACAACGCTTATGAATAATGCGGTAAGTATACGGAATAGTGTGAAAAGGGCTTGAAAAAAGAGGGGATTGGAAGC
>CAYVQU010000007.1:0-68428 GCA_964453155.1 uncultured Anaerolineales bacterium
GCCGTTTGTTAATTTGTAAAGGTGCTTGTCTGCTTTTCTAAACCGTGCCGAAAATCTCTAGGATGCGACCCCGGTAGGTCAATCCGATCACCAGGCTGGTGAACCCAATGTTGGGAGTTTCTCCTAGATGGGGGACGACAACTTTCAAACGTCCGAGATATGCCGTGAGCAAAGTTAAGGTCACCAGGAGGATGGGGATTAAAATCAAACTGAAGGTATAGTCGATTGATTCCAATACGATGCCAAACATTCCGGCTAGGATCGCGACACCATAAAGTACCAACACAGCCTGACGTTCTGATAAGCCAAATGCGATCAAGCGGTGCGAAGTATGGTCTCTACCCCCCTGGGCTGGTGATTGGCCCCGCAGAATTCGGGTGACAGTCACCAGGGAGGTGTCTAATATTGGAAGTAGAAAGATCAGAGTAGGGACTCCCAAAACGGCCAAAACATCGGACGCCTGGGGAACGCGCGCAATGGCGAGGGCTGCTAAGGTGAACCCGATGAAAAGACTGCCGCTGTCACCCATAAATATTGTTGCAGGAGGGAAATTATAGATTAAGAAACCCAAAATCCCACCACCTAGTGCCAGGGCGATGATCAATAAATCGGTGGTTTGGGATTGCCAAAACAGGAAACTGAGTAAACTCGCCGCGATCAGGGCGACGCCACCAGCCAGCCCATCCATATTGTCAAGGAGGTTAATCGCGTTTGTGATGCCGATCAACCAGAAAAAAGTGAACAGGATATTGATAATTTCTAATTCAAAAAAGTCAATATTGCGGCCAAAAAATACCACGATTGCGGCCGCAATTAATTCCCCAACGAGTTTTGCGGGTGGCGACAGCCGTTTCAGATCATCAATGACGCCTAGTAAAAACATGATACCAATCCCACCAAATAAGGGCCAATTAAATGCTTTTTGGGTGGTTAGCATTACCAGGCTCAAACTAGAAATAGCAAAAGCAATGAAGATCCCAATACCACCAACTTTGGATGTCGGTTTTGAATGCCAGCGGTCGGCGCGGGGCGCGGCAACCAACCCCAACTGGAGGCTGTATTTTTTGATCCAGTAGATGGCGATCAAACCGATCACCAGGGCCAGCGGAAAAGTAAAAAAAGCCATTATTTAGGGAGTTATTTGATCGATGATCGCTCGAATTCTTTCTTGTTCTGATTCGGGCGCAGATCGAATGGCACGGCGCGCATAACTTAGGGCGGTTTCGCGATCATTGATCTGGAGATAAAAATGGATCAGGTTATCTTCGATCCGCCAAATATCATCATCCGCCGCATGCTCTAAGCTAGCTTCTAAAGTTGTAATCACACTATCGTAGTCGGTAAGGGCTTGATAGGCACTTGCCAGGGCGAAGTAGTAATTGGTGTTTTTGGGGGAAAATTCAATGGCCTGGGTATAATTTTCAGCCGCTAGTTTAAAAGCCGTTTCCGGATCAATTTCACCAGACATGTTTTGCCCAATTTGATTATATAAATCACCTAAGATTGCGTAAGTCCAATCATATTTGGGATCAATGCTGAGAGAGTGATTCAAAATTTCAATGGCCCGATTGGTATCACCTAAAACATTCAAATGCAGTATGGCCCATTCATCCCATAAACGGGCATTATTGGGACTCAGGACCGTAACCCGGCTGTAATAATGATCCGAGCTCGCCCCGCGTTCTTCGCGTTCGGATTGATCTGAGGTTTGCAAGGCCCACCAGGAGTGCAAGCGGGCTAGATTGGCGGTGTGATCTGGATTTAGCGGATTTATGCTTTGGGCCTGGATCAGGTCAGATTTGGCTGTTAGAAAAGCTTGTTCGCGCTGAAGGGGATCTTCGATGGTTTTGGCCTCTTCCAGTGAACCGCGACCCAGGAATAAATAATAATAGTCTTCATCTGGGGAAAGCTCGATGGATCGGCGGTAAAGTTCATTGGCGACAGCCCACTGCCGGCTGCTGGCAAACGGCTCAGCCATCTTGAAAGCAATGTCCGCGTGGATGGTTTGTAAGTTGGTGGTAACACTCAACCAGATTACAAAAATGAAGCCTGCGATCGCAATGATGGGCCCTAAAAACGATTCGTTTTTCGACCGGCCGGGCCATTGCTCAGGAAGGAATAGGCCCAAAACAAGAATTCCAAATATGAGGAAGGCATAAAATTGCGTAAGTAACCCTTCCAAGCCTATGGTTTGATTGATGACATCTTGAATATTTTGCGGTGCCATTCGAGCTAAACGCGCTAGTGATCCTGACAACAAAAACATGTAGAACAAAGCTATAAAGAGCGAAATTCCCAAGATGGCGGCAAAGGTTTGCCACCATTGTTTGGCACTTTTAATCGCGGTATTTTCTGACGTAAATATTACCCCTGAAGCCAGCCAGGTGGTCAGAACCAGGGCTAATACCCCATAAGAGATAACATCCTCTTTGACCTGAGTGAGAGAAGTCCATAGTATTTTGCTTGAGGAGGTCATACCCCACAAATTAGAAGTGTATTCGTACACCATTGGGATGAGTAACAGCGCACCAATAATCCCACTGATCACGATGGGTTTGCTAAAAAATGCGGTTTCTGCCTGTTTTTGGCGGCTGCGCCCCTTTTTCCGGTGGCGACTACTGGACATTGGTTTACTTGAAGTATCTACGTCGACGAGTAAATATTCACCCGCTTGGGGAAGTAATTGCCCAACAACCACAATCAGCGCAGCATAAATGAAAAAATAAGTGCGGGTAGAGACGATTGAAATACCAAAATTGATTTCAGCAAAGTGGGATACGACCGCGGCTAGCAGCACGATTAATGTGAGCGATCGGGCTTCCGAATATTTCTTTGATTCTGGAATTGTTTTTCTGAACAGAGCCACAATTGTTAAATAAACAATTAAACCCAGGATTAGTCCAAATGGCAACCCCAGCCCAGCAAATGCAATTCCCTGCCATTGGGCAAAGATGATGGTGCAGATGATACCGCTGCCAAAATAAATACTAAAAAACAGCCATTTTTTACGATTTGAATCGATCAGGCCCAACCACTTGAGTCCGTAATAAAAAACGGAGGTAAAGACGCTCAGGTATGCAATTAATCCCAATAACCCGGCAAACACCATCGAATCCCAGGTTTCGTTGTGGGAGCGATCTGGAGAAGCATTACGTTTCTCAACATAGGCCAGTTCGGGGGGATAAAATGGGTTGTACGCCATGTGCATCGACTCGGGTCCATAACCGACTAGGGGGCGGATGGTGTTAAATGTATCCACCGTGCCATCGGGGAATTCGATGGGATCATGGGGGGTAACCATTTCGAAAGATCCCCCCCAAATTAACGATCGTACTCGGGCGGTACGACTTTGGGTGTTTAGCAATTGACCCAACCTTCGAAATGAATCTATGGAATGTAAATCTTCAAATGGGCCATTTGGAATATTTAATACCACCAAAAAACTAGCCGCGCTAATTGCGATGCCAATCAGTGTGAAGGTTAACCACCGTTTTTGCCAGAATAAAGAGAGAAGGACAAAGAGAAAAAATCCCCCTACGAATATCCCGAGCCAGGGTCCCCGGCTTTGGGTAAAAAAGATAGCAATGATTTGTAAGGCGGCAATGAAAATATAGACTGTTGCCCGGGCAGTTTGATTACTTAAGTTTTCGTCTTCAGTAAGAATGCGTTTGAACGCATCGACGATCCGGCCAATGGTAAGTGGAAAAACCATAATCAAATACGCCGCTACAAAGATTGGGTTGCCCATATGAGAAGAAACACGGCGAGTCACATCGCCACCCCAAGGAATTGGGTCGATGCCATATTTTTGGAGGATGCCGTACAAACTTACGGGCAAACTAATCAGCACGATGGTCGTCAACAACCGTTCAACCTGGGATTTCGTTCGCAAATTTCCTATGATAACTGCTAAGATAACCAGATAAGCTAACGTGGTGTACATTCCCTGCAATCGTTGGTATGATCCCCACAAGCTGATACGTGGTGTTACCGAGAAGATGGTTGCGATAATATAGGTCACCGCTAACAGTATGACCGGAACTATGAGGGGTATTTGACCAATATCCCGTAACGAGAATGCTTGCCGATTTTTGTGAGAATTTCCTTCGAATTGGGCAAGAACTTTCACACCCCAGGCCAACAGCATAATCAGCGCCAGAGTTCTGACTAAAGTAGCTTTATCGGGTTCGAATATCCGACTGGAGTATTTGTTGAAAAACAGCGGTGCCATCACCACTGCAGCTAACCAGCAAGCCTCTATGACACCTTCGGCGTAACGACTCAGTTTTGTGGGCATTGTGATTGATACCTGATGGATTTGATTTTTCCTTTGAAGTTCATTTTTTGAAATATAAGGAAATGATTTTCGAAGGAGGTAATTTGTATTCTGGTTTGAAAATTAACTTATCTATGAATCGCAATATTACCATACATTCATTTTGGATTTTATATGGAGAAGCGTGATCTGAAAGCACTTTCGATCAAAGGATGGCAGTTCCTTTTTACTAGAATTAGAAGCCGTCGTTTAGTAAGAGATAGTGGTTTATTGGTATTGGCTAACATCATCGTTGTGATACTCGGTTTGGTCCGAATTCCACTAGTGACACGGATTTTTACCAAAGATGAAGTGGGGATGATTGCGGTAGTTGGGTCATTGTTGCCATTTATGCATCTGCTTTCCCTGTCTGGTTTGGATAGCGCTAACTATCATTATGTTGCGCGGGGTTTTTCATCTGCATTCAAAATAACAATATCAAAGCGATTAAAATTGTCAATATTGAGTGGATTGGGATTGTTAATTGGAGCTGGGTATTGGTATTGGAAAGGCGAGACTACCCTGACATGGTTATTTATAGTTACCGCTGTAACATATCCATTCACTTATGGGTTGACATCTGCCTCGGGCACTTTAGGTGCAAAAGAGGACTTTATTCGTCTTTTTGGGTTTCGGGTTGGAACAGCTATCTCTAAATATGCTGGCTTTGTTATCATTTGGTTATTGCAGGGGATGATTATCAGTGTTGTAACTTTTTATTCGGCAAATATTCTCGCGTTATTGTTACTTCAGGTTGGTTTTACGATTTTTTTGTTATCTAAGTTAGGCTCAAATCCATCTCAGAATTTTCACCTTAAAGACCAACAAGAGATGGTGCAATATGGAGGCCATCTAACTGTGATAGCTGGCTTTACCATTTTGCAATCAAGGGTTGATGCACTGTTGATTGGGTGGTTGCTACCATTGAGCGTAATGGCTGATTTTTCAATTGCTCAAATAGTATATACCCAAGTAAAGGGCTTATGGATGATTTATCGTGGAATTCGATATCCGAGGTTGGTTCGATTTCCGGTAGATCGACGGCGAAAAAGAATAGCATTTGAAATGGTTTTCGTTGTGGTTGTTTTTTTTCTTATAAGTTTAACTTTAGGAATGATTCTTTGGTTATTTATCCCAATAATATTGCCGAAAAGTTATATATCTAGTATTGTATTTATTTGCTGGTTGTTGCTGGCTTTTGTAGCGGGCATACCAGGGTTTTTTGTCGAACTCTATTTTCAGACTTGTCAGGATCAGCAGGGACAATATATATTGAGGGGAACATCGGCAATAGTTGGTGTGTTTCTACCATTGTTATCGTTTTTCATATGGCAGGTGAACGGGATTATGATTGGACGATTTCTTGCTAATCTATTGTTTTCTATTCTTGGAGTCGTCCTATTCATATCAAATAATCCATCCCGCAAAATTCTAGCGGATGGTAATGGAAAACTCTAATGGTAAAGGTACTTTATGTCTTTCGGAGATGATGCTCAGTGTGATCCCAACTTATGATGCGAAATGAAGTGAAATACGATAAATATAAACACGGGCAGGCTTATCATTGGCAACAAATATCAAAATCTCTTCGATATCGTAATATTTTTGTAATTGCCCGATACAAACTGGTTTTAGAGAATCTAAAATCAAAACCAGAACAGATAGTTTTGGATGTTGGAGGAGGCGATGGCGCTTTGAGTTTCCAAATTGCCAAATCTGGTGCTCGTCCAATAATTGTTGATACCTCGGAAGATGCCTTGCGTTTTGCGGATCAGGAATTTTTGAAGCGCAAACTCAAAGCTAGTGTAGTAAATGGAAATGTTTATGATTTACCTTTGCCCTCAAATTATATTGATGCTTCAGTTTGTTGCGATGTGATTGAGCATGTCAGATCACCAGAAAAATTATTGAGCGAGGTTTACCGGGTATTAAAACCTGGCGGCATGTTCGTAATAACAACACCTTTGCGTATCACCGAAGTTCCGAACGATAAATTTCATGTCCGAGAATATTTTTCGAGCGAATTATTTGAGATTATTGCATCCATATTTGATGAAGTATCAGTAAGCTCCTTTGCCCCAATTGCCTTGAAAGATTTATATAATTTAAACATTCGGTTCGCAGGAAATAAACGTTTGTTTCGAACCCTGTTTAATGCGATCGAACTGATTTTCAAATATAATTTATTTTTGAGCAAACTGCCATTTGCTCACCAAAGTATGCTAATCGCCACAGCCCAAAAAATCTGATGCTTTATTTTGATTCATCACAAAAGCGGTTGATATATGTTGATTCGTCAGCAGATTCCAAGTTTTGGGATCGACAATGGCTTTCAAATAAAGAAGCCATATTTAATGTAATGCAAACGAAAAACACTTATGTTTCTAGAATTACGAAAAAATATATTAATCAGACTGATGGGCAGATACTTATCGGCGGATGTGGTCGTGGTCATCATGTTGCAGCTCTTTCAAATATCGGTTTCAAATGCATAGGAGTAGATTACGCTAAGGAGACAGTAAAAACTTTGAACCAGCATGCCCCAGAACTAAACATTCGATTTGGTGATGTGCGAGAATTGCAGTATGCAGATGGAACCTTCTATGGTTATTGGTCTTTAGGGCTGATCGAACATCTATGGGATGGATACCAGAACATTTTGGACGAAATGTCCCGGGTGGTTCGTGACGATGGATATCTCTTTGTTACCTTCCCCTATATGTCGCCATTACGTTTATTGAAATCCAAATTAAAAATTTATCCTAAATGGTGTGATAATCAAAAGCCCCAAAATTTTTATCAGTTTGCATTAGATCACAAGGCAGTAATAAAAGATTTTTGTACGCATGGGTTTAACTTGGTATCTGTTCGCGGATTAGATGGAATAAAGGGGATGAAAAGTGAACTCCGCATATTCCGTAATGTTCTGCAAACCCTTTACGACTATCGAGGTCAATCATTTTTCCTTAGAGGTTTTCGCTTGGTATTATCAAATTTTCTGGCAAGTTTTGCTGCGCATTCGGTTTTGTTGGTTTTTCGACGTTCTTCTCGTTAGTTATATGCAAATTTGTATTTGGTATGAAATTACAGAATCGGCTTGGGGGGGTAGCAACTCGTTCTTGCGTTCTTTATCAAAGCAGTTAATTCGGTTAGGATATCGTGTTACAAATACGCCTAATCCTACAGATGATATTGTCTTAATAAATAGCTGGTCGCGAGGGTTAGGAAAGCTATTAAAGCCGGTGCAGGTAAAATACATTCAATCCATGGGGCATAGATTTCGCCTTGAGATATTGTTGCATAAAATCAAAAGCAGCTCCAAAAGTCGTGGGGTTCCGGTTGTGCATCGTTTGGATGGTGTTGCCAGTTTGTATGGCAGAAAAGATTCGCGGGCCGATACTATTCAATGTCAGCTTGCAAGCATGGTTGATCAAGTGATTTTTCAAAGTCACTATTCACAAGCTAGCTTTGCTTCGTTTGGTGTTTTTCCAAAAAACGCGCGCATAATCCATAATGCTGTTGATGGTTCAATATTTTTCCCGTCAAATACTCATCGTAGCCCGCAAAGTAAATTGCGTTTGATGTCGGTATCGTGGTCTCAAAACCCAATGAAAGGTTTTGAATGGTTATCAAAAATTTCTGCAATACCAAATGTTGAATTGTGTTTTGTTGGTAATTGGTGTAAATCCATCGATCCAGGAAATGTTCATCTTTTAGGTGTTCGGAATGCTGAAGAAATTGCTGAGCTTTTGAGAAACTCAGATATTTTTGTTCATGCGGCCGAAAATGATCCTTGCTCAAATTCGATTGTTGAGGCATTGGCGAGTGGTTTACCCATTCTTTATCATGGCTCTGGGGGAAACCCTGAACTTGCAGGTGGTTTTGGTCTACCATTAGGTGATAATTTTAAGGATGTAATTGCGGAGCTGCACACCCGTTATGGTGAATTTCGAGAGAAAGTTATCGAGCATCGGCCCTTATTTTTAATCGAAACTGCTACTCAGAAATACCTTAATGTTTTTAGGGATGTTCTTGGGAAAAATGGATAAACGAACTCGCCCCAAAATTACTTGGTTTGTTCCAAAACCTCGTTATCGATATTTGTATCGTATGTTTGGTTATTCGGACTGGAACCCTGAGATTTCTCTGGCAAGTGTTTGGATCCGCAGTTACCAACTTGTACCATACCTAAGCCAAAAATATGACATAAATTGTAATCTCCCTGATCAACAACCAGACGTCGCGATTTTTTTAAGACGGCTAACCGCCGCGGATATATTATTAGCAAAACAATTGAAGTCCAAAGGAACCAAGATAATTTTAGATGTTGTTGTAAATTATTTTGAAGCACGTGATGGCGGCTCCGGAGGGTATCGGCAATCATCGCAGCAACAAGTGGAAATTTTTTTTCAATTTATTGAATTGGCTGACCAAATTTGGACCGTATCCCCATTCCTGCAAGTTAAAGCAGCCCAATACCATAAAAATTCACATTTCGTTTCTGATTCTGTCGATATCAATCATTTTCGACCGCCAACCAAATTCGTTCAGAATAGATTGAGTGCTGAATCAGTGATTTTGGGATGGGCTGGTGTGTCACCAAAAGCAAAATCATTGGAGGAAATTGCCCCCATAATCAAACCATTTATCGATAATGGTCAAATAAAAGTTGTAATAATTACAAGAAAAAGACCTAAACTTAGCTTCCCGTTTGATTTTTATCCCTGGCGATATAAGACTTTCCCTTCCAAAATCGCACAATGCGATTTATGTATCGCCCCTCGAGTTGTTGATAATGATTATACCCGCGGCCATAGTATTTTTAAAATTGGCGCGTTTATGGCATTAGGGGTACCCGCATTGGCTGGGCCAGTCCCATCGTATGATTTATTACTTGGAGATGGCAAAGGGGGGGTGATTTGTCAATCCTATGAGGATTGGGATTATTATATTAATGAATTTATAAATAATGATGTCTTGCGAAATGAAGAGAGTCAAAACGCTTATCAGAAGATACAACCCTATATCACATCAAATATTTGCTCACAAGTTGATCGTTTGATTTCCGAAATGCTGAATATTTAAATTATGATAAATATTAAACGCTTATCTAGAGTTGTTATATCAAAGGGGTTGAATCTTCTATCTGCCAGGAAATTACTTTGCGCTCTCTTTTTTATTGATAACTGGCTTTACTATTTTCAAACCCAAGCTGCAACTCGTTACAATAATGGTATCCATCCCAAACATCGATTGACACAATACCATAATTTTTTTGTTGATAGAATTCAAGATGACGAAAAGGTATTAGATATTGGTTGTGGCATTGGGGTGGTTGCATTCGATTTAGCGGGAAAAACCGGGGCGTATGTTGTGGGGATAGATATAAATCCAAAGAACATTTCTCTAGCAAGAGAAAAGCACCAGCATGAAAACGTTCGTTATATTTGCCAAGATATTTTCACCTGGGAACCTGACCAGTGTTATGACACTGTAATACTTTCCAATGTTTTAGAACATCTGAAAGAACGTTCAAAATTGTTACAGAAATTAAGGTGGACTGTGAACCCCTCCCGGTTTCTTATCCGAGTACCTCTATTTGAAAGGGATTGGCGCATCCCATTGAAAAAAGAGTTGGGCCTGGAATGGCGTTTAGATCCAACCCATGTGCTTGAATACTCATTTGAAACATTTGAGAATGAAATACGTTTAGCGGGATTAACCATTAAAAGCCACGAAATTCGTTGGGGAGAGATTTGGGCGGAAATAATACCTCAAGAAGAGATTTAATATGGTTTCACCCAGTGAAATTCATCTAGTTCTTTTTCTCTCACGTTCAACTCCCTTGAGACGTTGGCATAAAAAAGGAATTTTTTCCAGGGAAATTGCCATCTATAAGGCCCTGGCTCAAGAAATTGGCAAAGTCAGTATTGTTACGAGTGGGGGGGCTGATGAATTAGATTTTCAGACCGACCTTGGAAAAATCGAGATAATATATAACCGCTGGCGGTTACCTGCTAATGTTTTCAGTCTGCTCGCACCATTTCTGCATGGGAAAAGGCTATCTCAAGCCACAATCTTTAAAACTAATCAACTTGATGGCGCGTGGACGGCAATTATTGCAGGTAAACTATATCGCAAACCAGTAATTTTGCGAGCCGGGTATCTTTGGTCAAAAAATTATCATCGCACAAATCCTGGATTGAGATCGGCCTTGATAAAAAGAATTGAGGCTATTTGTGTTAATAATTCGTCAGCGTTGATCGTAACGACAGATGCTATTAAAAGGTTTTTCAATCATGCAAATGCTATTAATAGAGATAGGATTTTTGTTATTCCCAATTATGTGGATATTGAATTGTTTACCGTTCAAAAGGAAATCCCAAAAATCCCTGGTCGAATCTGTTTTATTGGTCGATTATCACCAGAGAAGAATTTGTATTTATTGATACAGGCTATTGCGAGTATCAGGGGTATTTCCCTTGAAATAATTGGAGAAGGATCTCAGTATGATGAACTTTCTCGAATAGCTGAAAGCGAGAAAGCAGATGTAAGTTTTACTGGTTCAGTTTTCCATGCAGAGCTATATAAAAAAATCAACCAGGCAGAGATTTTTATCCTCCCGTCAAAATTTGAAGGCCATCCCAAAGCTTTAATTGAGGCTATGGCTTGTGGAGCAGCTGTTATTGGAACAGATGTAGAAGGTATTCAGGACATAATTATTCATCGCCAAACCGGACTGCTCTGTAAGCCAACGGTTGAGAGTATCCGCACAGCCATCTTGGAGTTATATTCTACTCCCGAATTAAGGCAGCAACTCGGTAGAAACGCGCGCCAATTTGCAGTGGAAAATTTTGATTTACTACAAATTACCTCGAAAGAAATAGAGACCTATCGCGTGGTGATTTCTCGATATGAACACTAAACCTGATATTATTTGTTTTTCATCAACGGATTGGGATGACGTTTGGGGGAGTCGGCAGCAAATTATGTTGCGTTTTGCCCAAAGAGGCCATCGCGTATTTTTTTTTGAGCGCCCGGTTGGTCCCGAACATTTGATGAGATATCCAACAATGCGGGAGAATAAGCTCCATAGGTGGCGCGAAGGTCCTCGTCAAATTGATGAGAGGCTTTGGATAATCAGCTTGCCGCTCTTGTTGCCCGGTCGGTATTTTTCACATCTGATTAATTCAATCAATCAATATGTTGTGTTGAGTTGGACAAAAAGATTTCTAAAGCAAATGGCAATTGACGACCCGATTTTATGGCTCTACAAACCTGAATTTGGAAAACTCATTGGCCAATATAATGAAATTATTAGCGTTTATCACTGTATTGATGAGTTTACCGTCGGTACAAAAGGCCATAAAAAACGTGTAATTCAGTCTTTGGAAGAACAATTGCTTCAACGGGTTGATCTGGTTTTTGCAAATTCGACCAAAACATATCAAAACAAGCTTCAAAAAAAACCAAATACTTACCAAATTCCCAGCGCGGCGGATATCTCTCATTTTGCACAATCTATGAATCCCGATCTGGTTCCTCACTCAAAAATTGAACATTTATCTCACCCCATCGCAGGATTTATTGGCAATATTACGAAACGAATTGATATTGATCTCTTGACAGAAACCGCGATTACTTTAAAACACTGGCAGTTTGTTCTTATTGGGCAGGTTTATACGCAACGAAAAAATATTCGTCATCTTCAAAAACTACCCAATGTTACTTTTCTGGGGCAGGTCCCGTTTATAGATTTACCATCATTGGCTAAGTGTGTTGATGTATTTTTGTTGCCTTATATCGATGGCGAGCATTCGTTATTTCGTAGCCCACTTAAGCTGTATGAGTATTTAGCTACGGGTCGTCCAATTGTCAGCACCCCACATCCAGAAGTGTATGAATTCAAAGAGTTGATACTGATTGGAGCCAGTAAAAACGAATTCACTCAACAAATTTTGAATTCACAACAAGATACGGAAGCCCTGAAAGCCCAACGGCTTTCATTTGCTAAACAGAATTCGTGGGATCATCGAGTTGATCAAATGGAAGCTATCATCACATCCCAAATTGCGAAGTAGGTGGAGCTGAATATGCCATTAGGTCCTCGCATTCCAATTAAATATAATCGTAACTGTCTCCCAGCTTTTCTTCATGGATTGCTTCCAAGCATATCCGATCCTCGTCCAATTTTGCATCAACCTGATCTGTCTCAGACCGAGTTCTCAAAATGTGTCTCGTCCGTTCGGGTTGGGGGCACCTGGAAAACAACTCAAAAGTTCCGCCACAACACCAGTGATGATTTGATTATTAATTGGGCTAATTCAAAATCACAAATACTAGATGTTGGAGCCTCCGATGGGGTGACATCATTGGATCTTATTAAAAAATTGGGGATGAAGTTTGACCGATATATCGTAACTGATGCCTACCTCACTGTATTTGTAATGAGTTGTTCAGATGGCACATATTTTTACGATGGTTTATCAAATGATGCGTTTATGAAAGTAACGGATACATTTGTTGGGTATGCAGACGATAAAGATGCATTATTTCCTTTTGGATTAATTGCTAGAATTTTCCTATGTCAAGCTCCAACTTTTGAGGTAGGTAAAGCTAAAGAAATTTCACTTTGCCAGCCTGAGTTAATTGCTCAGTCGAAAGTTGATCCACGTTTGCGGGTGAAAGAGTGGAATATCCTAACTCCATGGGCTGGTGAAATGGTAGATATGATTAAAGTTGCCAATGTTCTAAACAAACATTATTTTTCAAATGATAAGATAAAGATGGCGGCACGAAATTTGTATCGTGCATTACAGCCTAATGGGAAACTCGTAATCGTAGAAAATCGAGACAAAGAAAAAATTTCCGTCTTTCAAAAGGAAACCAATAAATTTAAGTTGATCCGTTCTGAAAATAGCGGCAGCGAGATTGAATATCTAATCCAAGACCTAGTCCTGGCGTGATGTTGTGATGAGCCCTGAAAAGATCAAGGTCCTTTATCTCATTACCGAACTCTCAATCGGTGGTGCTCAAAAGGCACTATACCGGTTACTTAAATCCCTAGATCGTTCATCTTTCGATCCGGTGGTGGTGTGCCTCTACAACCGTACTGGCTTGGTGTCCAAACAAATTCAAGAGTTGGATATTGAAGTTATTGGACTAGAAATGAACGCCAAATGGCGCTGGGATGCCTTTTGGCGTCTTGGGAAAAATTTGTCCCAGTATAAACCAACTATTCTCCATACCTGGATGTTTCATGCCAACCTTCCTGGGCGGATTCTAGGCCAAATAGCCAGAATCCCTATCATAATTTCCTCAGAGCGAACGATGGGGCAAGAGGGATATCTGCGTCGTTTTCTAAATCGCTTGACCAGTGGCTTATCTGATGCAATCATTTGTGTGTCTGATAATGTCGCGATTTATGCTGCCCAAAAAATTGGAATTTATGAAAAAAAAATATTCACAATTCCAAATGGAATAGATATTAGCGCATTTGAAGCATCTCCCACTCAGCAAATAGCTCGAAAAAATAATAAACTTCCAGGAGAAAAAATAATCATAGGTGCAATCGGGCGGCCGCGGTGGGTCAAGGGTTTCGATGTGTTGATTTCTGCGGTGGCAAAAATAACTGAACTAAATATCCTACTTTTGTTCGTTGGAGATGGGCCAGATCAGTATAAACTCCGACAATTGGTAAAAAACATTGGTCAGTCTGATCGAATTTTTTTCTGGGGAGATCAATCTGAGATTCAAGAGATACTACCAATTTTGGATATTTTGGTAAATTCTTCTTTTCACGAAGGTATGTCAAACATTATTCTCGAAGCCATGGCTGCAGGACTTCCCGTAGTAGCCACCGCAGTTGGCGGCACGCCCGAAGTGGTTGTAGATGGCGAAACTGGATTGCTAGTGCCCCCTGGCGACCCTGATTCGTTGGCCGCAGCTTTGTTGAGATTAATTCAAGACAAAGATCTGCGCACCAAAATGGGGCTGGCTGGCCGGAAGCGTGTCCGAAAATATTTCACAATTGAAGAAACTGTTCGGAAAACTGAAACGCTGTATTTCGAGTTGCTTCGGGAAAAAGGATTGATATCTTAATCCAGATTATGTGCTTGTAAATGGCTGAGTTAGGAAGCTCGAATTCTTTTATTTTCGTTTCTGATCAACAGTGGTCGGTAGCAATTTTTGGTTTGAGTCTAACGCTAAGCTTATGTTTTTGTTTTATTATTTACCCGCGTTTTCTCGGTGACAATATTCGCCTTGACCCTGACGGCTATGGTGCTGCCGGACGGGTTATTTATGAAGAACAGCGCTTTACCTCGACTTCTCAAGCCCCCTTCTATCCGGCCTTTATTGCCTCGGTATCGTTTTTAATCGGCGGTTATCGGGTTGATAGCATCCAAGTTGCCCAATGTATTTTGTTGGCCATCACAGTTGTAATTATGGATCGGATATTTTTGAAAACGATAAAGAAAAGAGAAGCGCGTTGGGCCAGTCTAATCTGTGCTGTTTTTCCGCTCCTGATCTGGTATTCACCCCGTCTTTGGACGGAAGTATTTCTAATTTTTATGGTGGCGTGCTATTCATATGTGCTGATACGTTTTTTTCAGGGACCAAAATCTAGACTAGCGTTTTTTCTAGGAATTGTAGTCGCCTCAACGGCCTTGAGCAAAGGTATCGCTTTAACCTTCGTCATTGTCACACCGCTGGCAATGTTTCTGAAATATCGAAAATCGGGTTTGCGATGGATCATATTATTTCTCACTACGGCAATATTATGCTACACACCATGGATCCTCCGTAATTGGCAGCTTACAGGAGATATTTTGATGGCTCAATCTAATGCAGGCGCCAATATGCTCTTGGGGAACGGGTTTACCAGGAATTGGTTGCAATCTCCGTTTTCTTATGTTGCCCTAAAGTCAAAAACGATCGAGGACCATAAAATGATACTGGATAAGTATGCGCGGCCAGAAAACCCTGTAGTTTATGATAACTTTTTGATGAAAACTGCGCTGCATGAGTTTCAAGTTCAACCGACTCTGATCTTGCAAAAACTTGTTGTTCAGTCCCTCACGTATTGGTATCTGGCCGCTGATTCCTCTAAAAGCATCCTGACAGGCAGCCTCCAGATTCCCTTTGTCATTTTGGCGATTTTTGGCGCGCTGGCAGCTTGGCGTCAAAAATCGGAGGCACTTTTGTTGCTCATTCCTATTGTAGGAATTATGGGAGGTAGTGTCCTGGTCTTTGCCTTCGCCCGGTTGGCTGTGCCGGTGATACCTTACATTATTGGATTAGCTGTTTTTGGAGTGGCATCACTCAGGAGAAAAATGTTAGCATGAATCCAATTCGCGTCCTCCACCCCATCACCCGCCTCATCGTCGGTGGTGCTCAGGAAAACACCATGTATACTGCGGCGCGCCTGAACAAAACGCGATTTAAGGCCGAGATTATCTCTGGCCCCCAAACGGGCAGTGAGGGCAGTTTGATCGAAGCGGTCCATGATTTGGATGTTCCGCTTGAGATACTGCCTGAGTTGGTCCGGGAGATCAGCCCAATCAATGAAATCGTCGCCCTATGGAAATTGGTTGTTCGAATGAGGCGCGGAAATTATGCCATTGTGCACACCCACAGTTCCAAGGCCGGAATTTTGGGGCGAATCGCGGCCAAGATAGCTCGTGTGCCCATCATCGTGCATACGGTTCACGGCTGGAGTTTTCACAACCGGATGAATCCGATTTTGCGGCGGTTCTATATTTTTCTGGAAAAATTGTGTGTCAGATTTACTGCAGCGATGATTGTGGTCTCCGATCAAGATCTGGATAAGGGTTTGCAGGCTGGGATTGGGCAAGCCAAACAGTATCATCTGATTCGTAGTGCAATTCCATTGGATGAATTCGATCTGATCCGCACCAATAAAGCCAAGATCAAATCTGAGTTAGGATTACCTCCCAACGCTCCGATTTTGGGGAATGTGGGGCGGTTCTCGCCTCAGAAAAACCCTCTCGATTGGTTGCGTGTAGTCAGAATCGTAGCGGATCAAATTCCAGCTTGCCGGTTTTTACTGGTAGGAGATGGCCCCATGCGCTCGGAGGTCGAAGGGTTAATCTCTGAGTTCGGGCTAACGGATCGCTGTGTGCTGACTGGTTTACGGCGCGATGTTCCGCAACTGATGGCTGCCATGGATGTGTTTTTACTCACATCCCTCTGGGAGGGGCTGCCGCGGGTGATCCCCCAAGCAATGTCGCTGGGCCTCCCGGTCATTGCCAATCGTGCGGATGGAACCGTTGAAGCCATCGAATCGGGGGTTACCGGTTACCTTTGCGACCCTGGTAGTTATGGAGAAATGGCATCATATTGTGTTGATTTATTATGCTACCCTGAAAAACGCCAGCAAATGGGTGCCCGCGGCATGGCGTTTGCTAAACAGGAATTCGACCTTGATGTTATGATTGCGCAGATTGAAACACTTTATGATGATTTACTAGACCAAAAAGGGATCAAATGACAACGAAATTTTCAGCGAACAACGACAGACAGCATTATCTCATCACGGGTGGGGCCGGTTTCATCGGCAGTCATTTAGCTGAAACACTGCTGCAAGCGGGTCATTTTGTGACCATTATCGACGATCTTTCGACGGGAAGATCCGAGAATATCACTCATTTAACCACCCACCCAAATTTCCGGTTTGCAATCGATACGATTACGAATGAAGTTGTCATGGATCGCCTGGTCAGCGAGTGTGATATTTTGGTCCATTTGGCTGCCGCCGTGGGAGTGCGGTTGATTGTTGAAAAACCCGTACATACAATTGAAACCAACGTTATGGGTACTGAAGCGGTCTTGCAGGCTGCTCGGCGGTATCAAGTTAAAGTTCTGATGGCTTCAACCTCGGAAGTATACGGCAAAGGGAATGCGGTGCCATTCAAGGAAGGCGATGATGTTGTTTTGGGGCCAACGACCCGCAGCCGCTGGTCGTATGCCGCCACCAAAATGGTCGATGAGTTCTTAAGCCTGGCCTATTTTGCCGAACACCAGCTTCCCGTGGTCATTTTTCGGCTGTTTAATACTGTGGGTCCCCGGCAAATTGGCCGCTATGGGATGGTAATACCCCGCTTTATTCAACAAGCCCTGGCTGGCGAACCAATCTCCGTTTATTCGGATGGGCGTCAAACGCGCTGCTTCATGCATGTGCAAGACACCGTTGCCGCGTTGGTCTCCTTGGCAAATTCAGATGCTGCAGTTGGACGGGTTTTTAATGTTGGGGCGACGACTGAGATCACAATCTTGGATTTGGCGCGAACGGTATTGGCCGTTTTAGATGACACCTCCGAGCTGCCCCCTCATGATGATCCTCGCATTGAATTTATCCCTTACGAAGCCGCCTACGCCGCTGGATTTGAGGACATGCGTCGGCGGGTACCCGATACAACCAAAATTCGGGAACTCACCGGCTGGCAGCCCCAACACAATTTACGTTCAATCCTCCAAGACGTAATCGCCGATATCCAAGCCTAAGATAAATTTCAATACAGAATGGCCCCCATCGGAGGCTATTCTGTTAAAGTGAACGGCGCCGCCGTTCACTCATAGTGCCGCGCAATCTCAGATGCGTATTGCACTCCAATAATCTCCCGATTTTCTTGCAGCCATTCTGAGAGTTTTTTATCGCCCCGCGGGGGATGTGCTGAAATCAGTAAATCAGTCTTCAAACCTTTGACTTCATCGCTCGTTAGAATCACATCGTTGACGAAAAACCCAATGATTCGGGATAAGAATAGGGCCAACCCGGGGGGGAGATTCACCAGGATTGACCGGCTGCCCACCGTAAATCGCAGCAGTTTCACCAACTCTTGGAAAGAAAAGGTTTCGGGACCAACCGCGTCCCAGAAGAAATTTTCATCCATCTGGCTGGCTTGGATGGCTAAATCAGCCATTTCTTCGACAAAAATTGGCTGCAAGCGATATTTCCCATCACCAGGAATGGCAAAAAATGGGAATTTTCGCAGCAAATAGGCAATATTGTTGATTAAAATGTCTTCTTTCCCAAAAATTACCGTTGGCCGCAGAATGGCATATGATAATCCTGAGTCTTGGAGATATTGCTCCAGGGTTGCTTTTCCACTGAAATAGGGCAGCGGTGAATCCACTGCTGGGTTGCTGATGCTGACATGGATAAAGCGCCGCACCCCGGCCTTTTTGGCAGCATTGATCAGCTTTTTCGTGTTCTGGACGGCCTTAGTGAAGGTTTTGTCCCCGTGATCAAAGCGAACCCAATACGTGTTGATGAATACTTCAACACCCGTTAATGATGCTGCTAGAGCATTCAGATCGTCAAAATTAAATGGCTGAACTTGAATTTGGTCGCCAAATGGGTTGGCGCGGTTTGGATTTCCAGTGAGTGTTATTACAGTGTGTCCTTGGGTTAATAGTTTTTTTGCGATGTATTTGCCGGTATAGCCAAAGGCCCCGGTTATTGCGTAGGTGGTCATAATTTTCTCCTGTACCGATAATTTGAGTTCAACTTTCTGTTGGTGATTACAACTAATCAAGAATACTTTTGGTTTTTCTTCATTCTTGACTGGAGTTTGAAAACAACTTTCCCAGTGAAGTGATGCGTAATTCTTCTAAAGCCAGTAGGGTAGCGACGATATTATCGATGGTGTTGAAAAAGTTACTCATCGCTTGCAATCGTTCTTGATATACGGTCGCGATTTCAGTATCTTCGGCTGACATTTCTAGGGAAGAAACCATCTCCAGGCTGGCGTTGACGGTTTTTAAGGCCGCGTCAAATTCAGATTTTTCTCGTTCTTGCAAAATCCCTTTGATTATTTTCCAAAAGTCCGTTTCGGGGCGGTAATAATCTTTGCGGTCCCCGATTACCAGATGCTTGTGAATCATCCCCAGACGTTCAAGCTGGCGGACATTGGTACTGACAGCCCCTTTTGTCACGCCCACCTGTTCAACCAGATCCGCTAGAGAGAGCGGAGTGGGTGAAAGATATATCGCGCCATATATTGCGCCCATGGCCTTGGGAAAACCCCAAAAATGGGCAATTTGACTGGTGCCTTGAATGAAAGTTTCGCGAGCTGAAATTAAATTTTGATTGGTCATTATTGTGCTCTTCTTGTGGTTATTTCTAAACGTTTAGTAGTTACTAAACAAAGTATACAGTAATTCTTGAGTTTGTCAAGCCCAGCTATTTTCAAACAAATCTCAAGTCCCCATTCGCTAACTCCGAGCTATAATTCTCAGCATGGATTGGATTGGACTGATTGCCGGAATTGTCGCGGCCGCCTTATGGGGCGGGATGTATGTCGTTAGCAAGGTTGTATTAGACGTTATCCCACCATTTGCACTGTTGACTTCTCGCTTAGTTTTGGGGACCTTAACTTTATTGCCATTTACCTGGCGGGTCGGATTACAAATGACCCGCAAACAACTCGGACAAGTGTTAGGTGTGGGGTTAATCGGGTATGGAATTTCTTTGGGTTTTCAGTTTGTCGGAACAAAGCTATCGACTGCGGCCAATGGTGCGCTGGTGACGTCTGCGACCCCCGCGTTTGTACTCATCTTTGCCGCCTGGATCTTGGGTGAACGAATTTCTACCGGGCGCTTGAGTGCGTTAGGGCTGGCAACTTTGGGCGTTATTATTGTGCTAGATCCCCGTAATGCCAGGCTGTCCCCCGATTTGTTTTGGGGAAATCTGAGTTTGATCGCGGCGGCCCTTACCTGGGCGCTGTATTCGGTTTTGGTCCGGAAGGTGACGCGGGGGTTGGCAGTTTTACCCGTCAGCCTGGTTGTTTTTCTTGGCGGGTTACCCCTCACGATCCCCGCTGGCATCTTTGAGATTCAGGCGAATGGTGTCGGAACGATCGATGGTGGTGTGATCTTAGGCGTTCTCTATCTGGGGATAATATCAACCGGCTTAGCCATGTATCTCTGGAATCTAGCTTTTGCCCGTCTAGAAGCGGGCGTTGCCTCCCTGACATTTTTCGCCCAACCGGTGGTTGGGGCCGGATTAGGCGCACTCTTGCTTAGTGAAAAACTAACCCCGCTGTTTTTTATCGGCGGGGTTTTAATTGGTTTGGGCGTGTTGGTAGCGGCCAGGGAGTAGGTGACTGTCACCTATTGTCGTTCATCTCTGCCCAATCGTATGTAATAGCGCAAAATTCGCCGATCGCATGGCCCCAATGGGGAAGCCGGCGATCAGGACAACCTCCTGCCCGGGTTGGAGCGAGGTTGAAGAGATTATCGCCGCCTCAACGTGGGTCAGCATCACTTCAACCGTCTCGGCATGGGGCACCAGGACAGGGATTACACCCCACAGCAGGCCCATTCGGTGGTAGGTCCGTTTTTCAGGCGTAAAAGCCAATATGGGGACCTCTGGACGGCCCTTGGACATCATCCGGGCAGTCCGGCCACTGGAGGTGAACACCGCGATCGCCTCCACATCCCGGTCGTGGGCCAGTTCGCTGGCAGCCCGCGTAATGAAGAGGGCATCATCGTGGGGGACATCATCACTAAGTTTGGTTTCGCCCGGACCCCATTCTGAAATGTGTTCCTCCGCCTGGCAGACGATGGCATCCATCATTTTTACAGTTTGGACTGGATATTTACCGACCGCGGTTTCGCCGGAGAGCATCACAGCATCACTGCCGTCAAAGATGGCGTTCGCCACATCGGAGGCTTCGGCGCGGGTTGGGCGGGGGTTGTTAATCATCGAATCCAGCATTTGGGTCGCGGTGATGACGATTTTTGTGTGCCGATTGGCAATATGGATGATCTCTTTTTGGGCGATCGGCACCGCCTCAGGGGACATTTCCACTCCGAGATCGCCGCGGGCCACCATAACGCCATCGGCGGCATGAATCAACTCGTGCAGATTTTCTAACGCTTCGGGTAGTTCTATTTTAGCAATGATCGGTGTGGCCGCTTTGTCAGGGGCTATGCAGGCGATTTCTTGTCGCAAACGGGCCACATCTTTAGCAGAGCGGACGAAAGACAGGGCAATTACATCCACATCTTGTTCCAGTCCAAAGGCTAAGTCAGCCCGATCTTTTTCTGTGAAGGCTAGGATGTTGAGATTGGAACCAGGCAAATTAACGCCTTTGCGAGACTTTAGAATTCCTCCCACGATTACCTTGGTGTCCACAAAATCGGGTCCGACGAAGGTTACCTTCATTTCGAGATTGCCATCGTCCATCAGGATACGGCCGCCCGGTTGAACACATGAGGGTAGATCAACATAATCTACGGCCACACATTCTGCATTTCCAGGCGTACTTCTGGTTGTTATTCTGAGATCTTGACCAGCGACAATTTCAACCCCGCCATCTTCGATTTGTCCCGTTCGAATTTTAGGCCCTTGTAAATCTTGCAAAATTGCAACGGGTTGATCAAGTTGATCTGCAATCCGGCGGATGCTTTCGATTGCAGTAGCATGATCCGCATGGGCACCATGCGAAAAGTTGATCCGGGCCACATTCATCCCAGCCAAAATTAACTGCCGGATGGTTTGCTCATCCTGGCTGGCTGGTCCAATGGTGGCGACAATTTTAGCCCGACGGTTCATACGCTTGCCCTCCGCAATACCGTTGGAACGTTAAAAGTGTTAACGTTCCAACCTTTATCTCATATGTAATTCAATTCTTTGGCCTGGTGGCGCAGCTCATCCCGGAATTCGGGGTGGGCCACATTGATCAGGTTCGTGGCCCGTTCTCGGATTGTTTTCCCATATAATTCCGCGATGCCGTATTCGGTCACCACATAATGGACGTGGTTGCGCGTAGTCACTACTCCCGCGCCGTGCTTGAGCAGGGTCACAATCCGACTGAAATTTTTCGTCTTACTGGGGAGTGCTATGATCGGAACTCCGCCTTTGGAGCGGGAAGCGCCATAGATGAAGTCCAACTGCCCGCCGACGCCGCTGTAGAGTTTTGGCCCGATGCTATCAGCACACACCTGACCGGTAAGATCGACCTCGATCGCCGAATTGATGGCAACCATTCTGTCATTTTGGGAAATTACAAAGGGGTCGTTGACATACTCAGTCCGATGAAATTCGATCAGGGGATTATTGTGGCACCAATTATAGAGCCGTTTGTTTCCTAAGATGAACCCCGCAATAATTTTGCCCGGATGGAGGGTTTTACGAGCATTGGTCAGCACGCCTGCTTCGACCAGATCGATAACTCCATCGGAAAACAACTCGGTGTGGACGCCCAAATCTTTCTTGTCGTACAAAAATCCCAAAACCGCGTCAGGGATGGCACCGATCCCCATTTGCATCGTGGCTTCATCGGGGATTAATTCGGCGATATATTGGGCAATTTTTGTGACGACTTCATCGCCTTCACCGCCCATGGGAACTTCGGGGAGGGCATAATCGACTGGGATGATATGATCGATCCGGTTGACATGGATGAAGGAATCTCCCAAAGTCCGCGGCATTTGTTCATTTACTTCGGCGAGGATGATCGTTGATGATTCGGCAATGGTTTTACTTAACCCAACTTCCACCCCAAAACTACAAAAGCCATGTTCATCCGGTGGTGAAAGATGGACCATCGCCACATCTACCGGTAAGACTTTATTTTTGAAAAGCAAGGGGAATTCTGAGAGTAATACCGGTGTGAAGTCGGCCCGACCAGCCTGCACGGCTTTACGGACATTGTGCCCAATGAAGAGGGCGTTAACCCGTAGATGACCTTCCATTTCGGGGGCGACATAATCAGCGGAGCCGACTGTGAGGGCGTGGCATATCTCTACGTTTTCAAGTTCAGGGGCCCGATCCACCAGGGCTGCGAGGGATTTGGTGGGCACCGAACAGTTTCCGGTCAAGAAAATCCGATCATTGGATTTGATGGATTGAACCGCCTCAGCGGCTGTGCAAACTTTGTTTTTATATTGTTCTACCCAGTTCATCGCTACCTCCTGCCCTCGAGTGAATCACGTAGATAGGCGTGGACGATTTCACCATGGTGCGTATAAAGGCCGCGTTTCAGGGCGATATTCTGCTCCAGGGCATGATCAAGTCCAATTTCGGCAATTAATTGGATGAACGGCCAGGAAGCATTGTTGAGCGAATGGGTTCCGGTACGTCCCAAAACCCCGGTCATGTTGGGGACACAGTAATGGATCACCCCTTCATCCTCATAAGTGGGCATGCTGTGCGTTGTCGGCCGACTGGTTTCGATACAGCCACCCTGATCGATAGCCAGATCGATGACCACCGAGCGGGGTCGCATGGATTGCACCATTTCCCGATTAATGACGATGGGGGTTCGGGCGCCAGGAACTTGAATGGCCCCGACCAATACATCGGCAAACTTACAAACTTTTTCCAGGTTGAATTCGTGCGATACCATCGTGATCACTCGGTCTCGATGCCGGTGATCTAAAACCCGTAAATTGGCTAAATCGCGATCAAAAACATACACAGAAGCACCCATGCCGATAAAGTTCCGGGCTGCGGCGCGGCCTGCGGTGCCCCCACCCAGGATGACAACTTCGGCCGGTGGCACCCCGGGTACCCCGCCTAACAGGATACCTTTGCCGCCGTAATTATTCTGGGCCAGGGTCGCAGCCACCTGGGGGACCATCCGCCCTCCGAGTTGGCTGATGGGGATTTGAACGGGGAGTTTTCCATCATCTTCCTGGATGATTTCCAAACCAATTGCGGTGACCTTCTTCTCAGCCAATTGAGCCGCTTTATCCGCCCGTCCGGCTGCCAGATGCAAAAATCCGAGAATGACGGATTCTTCCCGCAGCCATTCAAATTCCTGGACAGTGGGACGCGCGACTTTCAGGAGCAGGTCGGCCCGGCCATAGACCTCTTCACCGCTGTAAACGATTTGCCCACCTGCTTGTTGGTAATGGTAATCGCTAAATCCACTGCCGATTCCGGCCTCATGTTCCACGAAACAGGTGTGTCCAGCCTGGGTTAACAGCCGGACCCCGGCGGGGGTCAGCCCCACCCGAAATTCGGAATCGCGGCGTTCTTTTGGGATACAAATATTCATTCGTGTACCTCCGGAACTCAAAAACAAAAAACAGGATGGACAGGAAAATTAGGATGTTTCAATCTTGGTTGGTGGATCCATCCTGCTCATCTTGTCTATCCTGTTTACGAATTATGGCTCTTTGCGATGTGTTGTGGCCGAGTCAGTTCCCCGGAAACTTTGAAATACATTGACCCAGCAAGAAAAACGGATCGGAAGTTTCCGGGGAACTTTCACCACATCAAAGCTAAGAGCACCTGAAATAATCAAGGAAAGGTTAGCCAGCACCTAATAATCGGACTAAAATGGCCTTTTGGGCATGCAGCCGGTTATGGGCCTGCGGGAACAGACGCGAGTGGGGGCCATCGGCCACTTCATCGGTGATCTCTTCCCCGCGGTGGGCTGGGAGACAGTGGAGCACAATGACGTTGGGTTTGGCCGCTGCAACGAGTTGGGCATTGACCTGAAAGGGAGGGAACACGGCCTGACGTTTTTTGGTTTCCTCCTCCTGTCCCATGCTGGTCCAGGTGTCGGTATAAATGACATCGGCATCTTTGACTGCTGCTTGGGGATCGTTCAACAAAGTGATCGAACTACCACTGACCGCGGCGTATTTCCGACCCTGGTCGATGGCGTTTGCGGGCATATCGTAGCCCTCTGGATTGCCAATTGTAAAGTTAGCGCCCAATTTGGCACAAATATGCATGAGTGAAACCGCCACATTATTGCCATCCCCTACATAAGTGACATTTAGACCTTTCAGGTTGCCAAATTCTTCCTGGATCGTGAGGGCGTCGGCCATGGCCTGGCAGGGATGGTTAAAATCACTCAGTCCGTTGATAATGGGAATATCAGACCATTCGGCCAATTCCTCGACATGGGCGTGATCAAAAACGCGGGCCATGACAATATCTACATATCCAGCCAGCACGCGGGCTACATCGGCGATTGATTCGCGTTTCCCCAAGCCAATTTCGGCGGGGGAGAGATAGAGGGCATCGCCACCTAACTGCCGCATTCCCATATCAAATGAAACCCTGGTTCGCAAGCTGGGCTTCTGAAAGACCATCGCCAGGACTTTATCCTTTAAAATGGGTTGGTTGCCGCCATTTTTTAATTCCGATTTGATGCTTACGGCCAGATCGAGTAACTCTTGCAAGGTTTCCCCAGAGAACTCTCCAACGGTGAGAAAATCTTTCATGAATATGCTCCTAAAGGTGAGTTTCCCCAAGGGTCTTGATGGCAGTGGCTATTTTGGTTCGATGCCAGACACCTCGCTAATCAGTGACTGTCACCTTTGATTTTATTGGGAAAACTCAAGGATTAAAGTTGATTTGCGGAGGTAGTATAACATGGAAGATTTTCGGAAATAAATGCCATTGTGCTGGAAATCCCTAAACCAATGTCATGCCAATTCCTTGTGAATCGCTCGTTTTTTGGTCTATAATTGCCCAGAAGAAAAGCTGGACCAACGAGGATTTTTAACCAATGACAACTGATCTTATCAGAACCCAACTTCAAGAAGGTTGTAAGATCACAACAGCAAATTGGGCCGCACGACTAGAATTGGGGCCAACCGGGTGGCGTTTGAATCAAGCTTTTGGGTTATCGCAGTCGGGACGAAATTTTGTGGCGGCGATGATTACCGGCGCCTCATTTGCTGCCTGGTTGGCGGGGGGACTAAAAACTGGACGAATTCGGTCGCGAAAATTGGTCGATGCCCACGCCTCCCTCCTCAGTTCGCGGGTTTTCATTGTCCCAAATCCGGCCTCCCAAACGGCAGTGTTGATCGGCTGCGATCAATTGAACTCAACTGCTCGCAGCGTCTTTCGGATAATTGCTAACGGTTTCGTCTCTGCGCCCCCGATATCTCCTGACTGGGAACAAATTATCGCAAAAACGTTGAATGAAATCACGGCGGAGATTACGTATGATTTACCGAGTGTGCTGCGGCGAATTTTAGGAGCGCTCGACCATATCCTCCCAACAGATGCGGCCGTAATCGGTCTCCGTTATGGGAGCCAGTTACAGTTACAGGCAGGGCATGGAATCCTAATTGAAGCTGGTTTGCATCAAATAGAATTAGCAGATATTCCCGCGCTTAATAATTTGCTGGCGGGGAAAAAAGAACGAATTATCCAGCCACTAACCGCCCAAGAACAATGTCCCTTATTCCCAGAATTTGAGGTTGGGTTCTGGGTGGGGTTGCCCTTGATTATTGGCACGCGGAGCATTGGCGCAATTTGCTTTTTCGCCGCGGACAAAGCCATTTTTACACCAGAGCGCCTCAAATCAGCTGAACTTATCATTGCCCATTTGGCCCCGAGTATTGAAAAAGCAGTCGCCTTTGACGAAATGTCGCACTATTTGGAGAAGTTAGCAATTCTCAACGAAATGGCCGCAACCGTAGCCATTAGCAATGATCCCCGTGAAGTTGCTGAACGAATTATGCGCCGCTTGCGGAAAATATTTAAAACCGAATTGGTCTCCTTGCTCATGGTACATCCGAATGGGGAGACATTGTATGAATTTGGCAATCATCAATCCACGAATCAGCAGCTTGAAATTCCGATTGACCAGAGTTTGACGGGTTTTGTGGTCGATACTGGCCAACCCGCTCGTCTGGCTGATGTTCAAACTGCACCGCGTTATTACGCTCAAAATCCGGGGGTTGTCTCCGAACTGGCGGTTCCCTTGAAATATAGAGAGCGGGTGATTGGCGTGATGAATCTAGAGTCGCCTCAACCAGATGCTTTTTCGGAACGCGATGAGCAGCTATTGGTGGTCATCGCCAGTCATCTCGCCGGATTTGTTGAAAATGTACGCCTGAATGATGAAACGCGACGCCGAGTGAAAAACTTGGCCCGCTTGCACCATATAACCGAACAAATTGTGGGGTTAGAAGATATTGCTATAATTGCTCAGGTTGCCGCTGATACCATTGCTGATCAGTTTGAATATGAGATTGTTACTGTAAATTTGGCTGATGCTGATGGCAAAAATTTGGCGGTTACTGGTGTTGGAGGAATAGGGGCTACTAAAATCCGCCTGGGTTTTCAGAATGCCGCCAACTTAGGGATTACCGGTAAAGTTTATCAAACGGGGCAAAGTCGACTCGCCAAAGACACCACGCAAGACCCCGATTATATTGATTTTGCAGGCTGGCAAGCCGGATCTGAGTTATGTGTCCCGTTGCGATCAGGAGAGCAAGTCATTGGCGTTATCGATGTTGAACGAGTTACTAAAAATGCAATTTCAAAAAATGATCAATTGTTGTTAGAAGCAGTGGCCGGGTTGGTGTCTAGTGTTATGACTAGTGCCATGCGGTTCCAGGAATTGCAAGTAAATTATCGCCATTTACAGGCCGCCCGAGAAACTGCCATCGATATCAGTACCGAGTTGGATTTAAACACCGTTCTCCACCGCGCCGCCCACCGGGCCAGGGAGTTAGTCGGAGCCAAAGGGGTTGAGTTAGGTTTTGTAAATCCGGATAAAGAAGTCGTCGAAGTTAAAGTTTCCGAGAATCCCTGGGGGGATCTCATTCGGGGAGCTCAAATTCCCTTTGGGGCCGGGGTGGCTGGGGTAATGGCTGTTGAAGGAAAATCTATTCGAGTGGGAAATTACAGTTCTTGGGAACATCAACTGACATTTTCGGGATCACCACCATTTTCGAGTGTAGCCGGTGTGCCCTTGATTTATCAGGGGGCAATCATCGGGACGCTCACGGTGAGTAACGATGAGATCGGAATCCATTTTTCATCAGAAGATTTGCTGTTGCTAGAATTATTGGCTCCCCAAATTGCCGCCTCGGTGAACAATGCGAAACTTTACCAGGAATTACAAGAATCTGTGAAAGCCGAACGCCTAGCAAGTGAACGGTTAATCCAATCGGCCCGTTTAGCCGCAGTGGGTGAAATGGCTGCCGGGGTTGCTCATGAGCTTAACAATCCACTCACTACCATAACCGGGTTTGTCGAGCTGGCTATGGAAGAAATTCCAGCCGATAGCCTATTAAAGGCTGATTTAGCCTTGGTTTTACGCGAATCTAACCGAGCAAAAGAAGTTGTCCGGCGGTTACTTGATTTTTCTCGGCCGGGTGAAGGCTTTCGGGTCCGGTCGGATATCAATGACATGGTGAGTGAAGTTATTGCCATTATTCAGCATTTAGCGCGCACCACCGGCGTTGATTTACGGATGGAATTATGGAATGATTTGCCGTGGTTGCAAGTTGACCGGCATCAAATCAAACAGGTTATCCTAAATTTATTTCAGAATGCTTTGCAGGCCATGCCGAATGGGGGTGTTCTAAAAATTCAAACGGCCATGCAATCCCGTGAACAGCGCGATTGGGTTACCGTTAAAGTTGAAGATACCGGGGAAGGAATTTTGCCAGATATTCTGCCGCGGATCTTCGAGCCATTTTTTACAACGCGGCCCCCCGGAAAAGGCGCCGGTTTAGGTTTAGCAGTCAGCTATGGCATAATACAGGATCATGGTGGTATGATCGCAGTCGAGAGTACCCCAAATCATGGGAGCGAATTCACAATTTGGCTGCCGGTGAAATCCAATCGGATGATGATTTAATGACAGAAATAATTGATGCCAAAGTATTGATCGTGGATGATGAAATTGGGATCACCCGATTAACGCAGCGCTTGTTAAACCGGGCGGGTTATCATGTTGTGGCCGTTAACCGGCCGCAAAAAGCCCTCGAGTATTTAGATCAAGAACAAGTTGACTTGATGTTGGTAGATATCCGCATGCCGGAAATGGATGGATTTCAGTTAATGGAAATCGCCCGGGAAACCCAACCCGAACTGGCTGTCGTGATTATGACTGGTTATGGCACGGTAGAAACTGCGGTTGAATCACTCCGTAAGGGGGCCGATGGGATGGTGCTCAAGCCATTTACGGGGGTCGAGTTAGTACAGAGTATCGAACAAGCCTTACGGGAGAAACGCAGTCAACGCGAAATTCAGCGTTTACGGGTATTGCGCCCGTTATTTGACATCACCGAAACCCTTTTCTCTGAAAAAGATCCCCACCGATTGAAGGAATTGATTCTTGAAATTGCCACGAATCACCTGAATTGTTCCAATATTCATTTGTATCAACGCATTTCTGGCGAATATGAATTGTTGGTCGGTCCTGTGGAAACCGCCCCGACCAAATTTTCCTCCATTTTCGATCAAGCTTACAAATCAAACGATCCCATCATTGTTACCGGTGATTCACAAGAAAACGCAAATTATCACGCCTTGTTGAAAGAAATGGAATTAGGGGCTTTTGTTTGTGTCCCCAACACCTCGGATCGTGGTTACAGCGTTTTAGCCGTCAGTCGGCATGCATCAGAAGGCAGTTTTAGTGCTGCAGATCAGGAGTTGATATTATTGTTCTCTCGCCAGGTGGCAGTCGCGATCGAGAATGCCCATTTATATCAAGAACTCCAAGATCATGTTATCCAGGTGGAAAAATCTCAACAAGCATTAATTCAGGCCGAAAAAATGGCCGCGGTGGGGCGCTTGACAGCCTCGATTGCCCATGAGATTAACAATCCTCTGCAGTCAGTACAAAATTGTTTACACATCATCCAAAATGGAAATCTCTCCGAGGATGAGTTGGGCACCTATTTGCGGCTAGTTTCCGAAGAACTTGATCGCCTGAAGAGTGCCGCGAAACGGATGTTGGAGTATTATCGACCTGGAGCTTTACATCGTTATCCAACCCCAGTATCAGACTTGATCGAAAAAGCGCTATCACTCTTAGAAAAACAGCTTGTACGGCAAAATATAACAATTACCAAAGATTATGAAGAACGGATTCCCGATGTGATGGTGGTGGCCAATCAATTGCAGCAGGTCATCTTTAATTTGGTGTTAAATGCGATGGAGGCGATGCCATCGGGGGGCGATCTGAACATCCAAACCAGGCAAATTGACAATCAAGTTATAATAGGAATTAAGGATTCTGGCCCCGGTATCCCGGAAAGCAATCATAAAAGTATATTTGAACCTTTTGTTAGCACAAAAGAAGATGGCTTAGGCTTGGGGCTCACGGTTAGTTATGGAATCATAACTGCTCATGGTGGCACGTTAGAATTGTTACCCCATCTAGAAGTCGGATCAAAATTTCAAATCACCTTACCGGTAGGAGGGTAAAAATGACAGCAAAGATTCTCGTTGTTGATGATGAAAAAATTGCCCGAGTGACATTGGCTGAGATTTTGCGGATGGAGGGCTATTCGGTTTCAGAAGCCGGTGATGGGCCGGAAGCGTTAGCCGCGGTTAAAGATAATAGCTTTGATTTAGTTTTACTCGATCTCAAAATGCCTGGTATGGATGGTATTGAGGTCATGCAAAAATTAGCTGAGATCACCCCAGATACGCTGGTTATCATGTTAACCGCCCACGGTTCAATGGAGTCGGCTATTGAAGCGCTCCGGCAGGGAGCCCATGATTATCTTATCAAACCGTCTTCGCCGCAAGAGATCTTGAGTAGCGTCGCGGCCGGCCTGGGCCGCCGGGCAGAGAACCAGCATCGCCGAATTCTTTTAGACCAATTAGATACCTCTTTGCAGCAACTACGGGATGTCGAAGGAATTTCCCAATCGGCCGCAACTGGGCGGCGGATTTTGACTTTTCCTGGTGGCATAATGGTGGACTTAGCTCGACGGGAAATTTGGCGAGGGAATGAAAAAATTAACCTGACCCCCACGGAGGGGAAACTGTTTCAAGTCCTGATTGAAAATCAGGGGCGGGTGATGACGCACCGCGAGCTGGTTTTTTTGGTGCAGGGCTATGAAATCACCGATTGGGAAGCTCCTGAAGTTTTGCGTCCCCTGGTAAGCCGTCTACGTCGAAAATTGGCCACATTCCCTGGTGGGGATACCTGGATAGCCAATGTGCGCGGCACTGGTTACGTTTTCGAAGTCCCCAAAGAAGAATGAAAAAATGGCCCGGAGAGCATCCGGGCCATTTTTTATTTAATCTCTTGGCTGCCAGGGGAGGTCGCTGGGAATTGTGGGGTGACTGAGCCAACTTAACCAGCCGCCGGGGTTGCTTTTTACCGGGCGAGTTTTTTCCATCCCCACCAGGATCATCGTGATACTCAATAGGCCGGCCCCAATCCATTGGGTCAAGGTCAGGCGTTCTCCTAACCATATTTGGGACATTGCCATGGCAACCAACAATTCACTCAATCCTAAAAATGCAGTTTGCATTCCCCCGATATTTTTGACACCCATAAATAATGTCAGCCGAGATAAGAAGGTAACTATGGTTAAACCCAACAACGGCCACCACCCTTCTATCGAAGTAAACAACCCGGTGGTATCTCCAAAAAACAGGACTGGAACCGTAATGGCACTCATGGCCAATAAGGTATAAAGTGTCACTGTGGGCGGGGGCATATCGAATAATACCCGTTGGTTGATCGGCAGATGTAAGGCATACAGCGCCGACCCAATCAGCATCTGAATCACCCCCACAATATCGATGGATTGATCACTCGTTTGAACCAATAAAACCACCGCCGGAAGAGCTAATCCAATTCGCAGAATTGTTAACCGACTAGGGGGTTGGCCATCTAAAAATAACCACAAAACCAAAAACAAGGGATACAACGAATACAGTAATTGGCCGACTCCGGCTCCAATGCGGCCTAATGCGCTGTAATAAAACAAAGACCCGAGTCCATTGATCCAACCTGCCAAAAGGCAGCCTAATAGTCCTGCCGGGTAGATAAATAAAAATTGCCGCTTAAATATACTGATGATGATCAAAAGCAAGGTGGCGGCCAATAATGTCCGAATGGCGACGACTGCCAGGGGAGGCATCCCAAACATCATAGCTCGTTTCCCAAAAACAGGTGCCATCCCTAAAAATAACGCGGATGACAGTGCGGCGGAGATCCCTCGGAGGCGTGAATTCATATGATTACGAGCCTTTATACTTTATTGGCACAAGTTTTGTTTGATTTGTTCCTACGCAATTTAAGGAACAATTTCTGGATATTAAGCAGTTTTCGGGAAGCAACTTGAAACAGAATACCCGATCAAACCGAAAACTGCTCAGGTGTGACGGTAAATCTTGCTGATTTTATTTTCAGCGCCAAACCGTCACACACTTACTTCAACAGCGTATCCACTTCTTCTAGCAATTCATCATTTAAGAACTCCCCTTTTTGCATCAAAGCGTGAATCCGGCCTTTCAGACGACCTTTTTCATCCTCGGTAAGCTCTTGGGCCGTAACCACAATCACGGATATTGATGCGGTCTGTTCATCAGCCTTTAATGCTTCGATAACGCCGAAGCCATCCATTTCGGGCATCATGAGGTCGAGAATCATCACATCGGGGAAGGCAGTTTGAGCTAATTCAACTGCTTCAATCCCATTTTCGGCTTCATACAAAGTGTACTCGCCCTGTGATTGCAGGATTCGGCGGATCAAACGACGCGCATCAGGGTTATCATCTACGATGGCTACGCTGGAATAGCGGTCGGGCGTGATCCGACTTAAGGCCGATAGCAGCCCCTCTTCGGGTTTTTCTTCCATCGTTTTGGATGAAATGATCATATTCTTGGCCCAACCCTCCCCTAAGATCATTTTCTCAACTGGTAGGGTATGCCCCGTTAAATTTACCACAATTACATCATCGGGTTTGACCTGCCCATTACGAACCAGCTTGATTAGACCAGCAAAAGCAACCGCCGAAGCGGGTTCCATGGAAAGACCTTCCATTTTGGCTAGAACATGGATCGCCCGAAATGCAGCTTCATCCGATACGCTCTCAAAAGTGCCTCCCCCGCCTTTTAGCATCCGGTCTCGCAAAACAGTGTACGTCCGACCTGGATCGCCGGTTGCGAGAGTAGCAATATTGGTACGCGGAGATTGGACCGGAACTGCCTCTGCAAGATCATTCTTCCAGGCATGAACCATTGGCTCACAGCCCTCTGATTGAATGGCTGCCACGGCCGGAATTCGGTCAGAGATACCCATCGCTTGGAGTTCTTCAAACCCCTTGAGTACGCCTACGGGGCCCATCCCGCCGCTGACGGCCTGGATGTAGAGGTCAGGTACTCGCCAGGGGGGGGCATTTTCTCCCTCGGGCGGTCCGAGGGCTTGGGTGATTTGTTCACTGATTTCAAACGCAATGGTTTTCATGGCTTCTAAGGCCGGAATTGAGCGGACGCCCCGATCTAGATAAGAACCTTTTTGGCGTTGATTGGCGTATTCCACCGCGACTTTTTTGGCATGATCATACGAGGCGGTAACTTTGATTACCTGGGTCCCATAAATTGCGACTTCGCGCATTTTTTCTGCGGGTACTAGGCTGGTCAGAAATGCCCATAATTTGATTCCAGCTCGAGATGTATACGCCGAATATGAAATCGCAACATTCCCCGTCGAGGCTAATACGGTCTCTGTGACTCCAGCCTCTTTCAAAGATGTGACAGTAATTGCTGCTTGCCGATCTTTGAATGAGCCAGTTGGATTTTGACGTTCATCTTTGATATACAGGTTTTTCAACCCCAGCATCATCCCTAGATTGGTTGCTTTTATGAGAGGTGTACCGCCCTCAAACATACTAATTGGGGGGTGGGGACCGGTGACGGGCAGTAATTCAAAAAAACGCCAGATATCAAATGGGCGGGAGGGAATACGTTCTAGAATCGATTTACCAATTTCTTCGTAATTGTAACGAGCTTCGCGCCACCCACTGCCACACTGGGTACAGGTGGTTACTTTGGGCGTATATGGATCTTGATTGCCACAATCTAAACATTCGGCAACTAAATGTGAATACAAAATGGCCTCCAATAAGAAGTGTTATACCGATAAACTTGGCTAATTTTACACCAACTACAGAGAACGCAGGGTTGTAGGAATTCGATTATTACCCTGCGTTCTCGATGTTCTAAAAACTGACCGTTTTGTTGCGATCACCTCACCTTATTGGTATTCCTTGATCCGATTCAAAGATGCAACGAAATCATCGCCCAAAATTGGTTTCACCAAATAATCGGTGGCTCCGAGATCAAAACCCTTATCGATGTCCTCTAGAATGCTGCAGATGATCACCGGGATATTTCGGGTTTGCGGGTCAGCTTGAAGCTCTTCCAGTAGTTGCCAACCATCATGATCTGGGAGCATAATGTCGAGGGTGATTGCAAAGGGCTGAATTTGACGAGCGAACTCCATCGTTTTGCTTGGATCGGTAAGGGGTACGATATCGTACTCAGAACCACTCAAATACCGTTCGTAGAGATGAATGACCTGCATATCGTCGTCGATAGCCAGCACAGTGTTGCCGCCATCGACATCGGGAGGCAGAAGGGCTCGATCATCCAAGGGGAGCGTGAAGAAGAAATCACTCCCTTTGCCTTCTTCACTCACTAAACCAATTTCACCGCCATGTAATTCAACCAATAGGCTCGTAATAGAGAGACCCAACCCAGTCCCACCAGTTGCCCGGGTGGGTGAACCATCAACCTGAACGAATGGTTCGAAGAGTTTATCTTGATCTGCCGCCCCGATACCCAGCCCGGTATCTTTCACACTTATGTAAAGTTCGGGCAGACCACTTTCATTGGTTTGCTGCCGGGCTGTCATTGTGATGCTGCCTTCGTCCGTAAATTTGGCGGCATTTGAAATCAGGTTGAGTAATATCTGACGAACTCTGGTTGAGTCAGCATTGACTATGGGTAGGTCCTCCTCGATAGCCGCTATGAGTTCGACGGGTTTATCCTTGATCAAGCCGCGCGCCGTAGACATTACGCTATTGATAATATCGGTAACGATTACATCTTCGAAGGCCAATTCCATCTTCCCGGCATCGATCTTGGAGATATCCAAAATGTCGTTAATCATTTTGAGCAGGTGCTGGCCAGCGTTATAAATCGCTCCCAGGTCTTGCTGCTGGAGGTCCGTCACTGGGCCGTCGATGCCTTTCATGATCACGCGCGAGAACCCAATGATGGAGTTCAGCGGAGTCCGCAGCTCATGGGACATGTTCGCCAGGAACTGGGATTTGAGTTGATCGAGCTCACGCAACTGCTCTGCGGTTTCAAATTGTTCCTCGTAAAGTCGGGCATTTTCGAGTGAGATGGCGGCTTGATTAGCCAGGGTCATCAACAGATTGATTTCATCGTCTGAAAATGAATATTCATTGTGCCTGGTTTCGATTTCGATAACACCGATGGTTTGACCTTTGACTGCTAACGGCAAAACCACCATCGTACCCACCTTATTCTCTGTCATGTAGGCAATTTCGGCCGGGTCTGCATCCTCGTCACCGATGTTCACCACCAAAACTTCCTGTGTTTCTAATACTTTAGCTGTTGCTGGATATTCTGATAACGCAAAGTTCCAAATGCTAGGGTCATCATCCAGTCCTTGATGACCTTCAGTAAGGCCTAAACTGGAAATTGTAATCATCGAGTTTGGATCGATGGAATCTAGTAAGGCGATTGAACAACTCGCTTCATCCGGAATTAGATTAGCAATTTGCAGAGAGATAACATTCGCTACCTCCCGGGTTTCCAAAGGTGCCCTGGAGAGGTTCTGACTGGCATCGGATAGAGTGGTTAAGTCCTGAACGCGTCGTTCGGTTTCCGCAATCGCCTCCTGAACGGCTTGATAGGCCCGGGCATTGGCGATTGCGACCGAAATCTGATCAGCCAGGGTTTGGAGCACGGTAATATCATCATCTTGGAAAGTATCGATTTCAGTAGCTTGAACATCCAAAGCCCCAATAACGCGATTACCAATTTTTAGCGGGATCGCTAATTCGGCCGCAGTATCTGGTAAGAGTGGATGAGGTTGGTGGGTTTTATCCTGACTGACATCGTTAATGACCAGGTATTCGCCACTGGCTGTCACTGCCCCGATTATTGATTTAGACCCCACAGCTAGGCCATGGCCGGTTTCCATCATTTGTACCCCGGCTTCTCCGGTAGCTGCTTGGATCACTGCATTTTGACCAGTCTCATCCAGTAAGAAAATTGATGAGTGGTAAAAATCAAACCGGTCTCTGACGGAATTTACACTACGGATAAGGAGTTCTTCCTGTGAAAGGGTGGCAGATGTATCCCGGGCAATTTCGGCTGCAGTTTCCAATTGACCGGCTTTGCGGATACTGTCTTCCAATGACCGGATGTTTTGGATTGCCACTGCTGCCTGTCCGACCAGACTCATCATTTGGCGAATGTCGTTTTCGGCGAAATCTTGTTTTATCTCGTAAATTGCGATGATATGACCAAACCATTGCCCACCGGCAACCAGAGGGGCAAAGACCAGGCTATCGGCCTGGTAATGGTCCACATAGACCTGACGTCCAACCTCGTCTAATCTTGGATCATTGGCAATATCGGTGATAATGACTGCCTCGCCGGGGTTGAGTAAGTCTTCGGCCGTTGACCAAGCACTGAGCGGGTATCTTTGGTTTTTTTCCCGAGGACCTTCGGTTAATTTATTCCAGCGCGCAATCGGTATTAGCCATTCCGGTTGGGTATCTGTATCCCAGACTTGATCAAATAGACTGACTGAAACACTTACCACCCCTTCTCCTAATATGGAATGATTCCGTAAAACGGAAAGGATTTCAGCATAAGACTGCACCGTATTCAACTCAGAACTAGCCTGATAAAGGGCTGCCATTTCGTTTAGGGCCGTTTCAACTTGATCAAATAGCCGAGAGTTCTGAATTGCGATGGCGGCCTGATTGGCAAGAGTCGTAGCCATGCGGATGTCTTCGTTAGCAAATGTTCCCTTAGGGGTTTGGCGATTCAAAGAGATAACCCCAATTACTCCCTCTGGCCCTACCATGGGGACGGTTGCGTTAGCTGCGATGCCGGCGGCCTTAAAATTCTCGCGGGCGTGTTCTTGCAACCGGGGATCATCGGCGAAGATGTTCGACGGTTGACGGGTACGAATAACTTGCTGTGTCAGAGGATAGCTTTCAAGCGGGATGCTCTCACCGATCGTTGACTCACCGGCAGTAAGTTCGGGGTATGAACCCGACCGGATCATGTTTTCGCCTTGGAGCATGAACAAACTGACCGAGTCAGCTTCAGCAGCTTGGGCCACACTATTGATGAGGGTTTTGCTGACATCTTCAAAACTCAGCGATTCACTCAATTCAGAGGTTGTCGATTGAATGATTTGCAGGTCTTCGAGTTGTTGCTGGGTTTGGGAGAATAAGCGGGAGTTCTCGATGGCGGAAGCTGCTTGACCGATAATTGTTTCAGCCAATCGTATCTCTTCTTCAGTGAATCGGCGACCAGCCTCGAGAATATCGAGGCCCACGGTGCCGATCACGCGACCAGCACTGATCAATGGCATTATTGCCAGGGACACAACTCCATGAGATTTCATCACTTCATGGATCGGTGCCGTGATGGGATCATTTTGGGCGTCATCGACAACCAGGGATTGCCCAGTTTCAATTACTTTTTGCGAAGATAGATTGCCTTCCACGGGTAGCTCAACGCCTACCGCTGAGGGGCGTTCTGGATTGGGTGAATATGCCGCGATAATTGTGAAAGTGGTCCGGGCGTTATTAAGCAAGGCAATGCCCGTTTGAATATTCAAGGCCCGGCCTAATTCCGAAGCCACAATATCCAAACTTACTGACAGGTCCAAAGAACTGGCCACTTGTGAAACGATGTTGTTAATCAAGGCTAATTCTTCACTGCGTTGTTGGGTCTGGTCGAAGAACTCGACGTTCTGCAGCGAGATCGCAGTTTGACTGGCGATAGAGGCCAGAAGATCCCTTTGACGGGTGTCATAAAGGCGGGGCGTAGTAACACTTTGAACCGTAATAACGCCAACAACCTTTTCACCAACCAACATAGGAACCCCCAACCAACAGAGTGGCGGTCCACTGTCGCCCAGCGGTACAAATTCAGCCCCCAAATTTTCCATGTGGGTAAGGACATCATCTTCGAGCAATAAGGCTTCACCATTCTTGAGAATATATCCGGTTAAGCCCTTTCCTGCTGGTTGGGTAAAAGTTTCGGCGGGTTCACCGTTAAAAACGTTGAACTCGACAGAAATTTCGGTCTGTTCATCATCAAAAGTTGCAATGAAAAAATTAGTTGTATCGAGTAATTGGGAGGTGTACCGATAGACAGTTTCAAAAACTTGTTCCCGTTCCAAAATTGTGGTCAATTCCCGTCCCATATCATTGAGAATTGAAAGATCATCGGTTTGTTTTTGAGTCGCCTGGAATAAACGGGCGGTCTGGATCGCGATCGCCGATTGGCGGGCAATTGAGATTAATAAATCTTGATGATGTTCGTTGAAAACATGGGGCGTATCCGCATTTTGAGTGGCGATGACACCCAAAACATCATCACCAATAATCAAAGGTACCCCCAACCAAGATTGAGCTGGGGCACCGATAATAATTTTTTCAAGACCTAATTCTTTGATAACCTCTTCAATATTTTCTGAGATGAGCAGTGGTTTTTTCGTATCGATTACGTGTTGGGTTAATCCCCGCCGTTTTTTCATGGTGGGGATATTGGATAATTCACCTTGTTCATAAACTAAGGGGAAGGAGACAGTATCATTTCGTTGGTTATAAAGCGAAATAAAGAAATAAGTCGTATCCATCAACCGAGATGAGTACTCGTGGATGGTGCCCATGATTTCATCCAAATCGAACAGTGTGCTGAGCACGCGACTCATCTCATTGAGAACGGCCAATTCTGCAGCCTGATCTTGGGTTTGCTCAAAGAGGTTGGCATTTTCAATTGCGACCCCAATTTGCTGACCAACTGCCGAAAGCAGCGAGATATCGTTGCTTTCGGGCGACAATTTCTGGGTTGAAAATGTACACAACGTCCCTAGAATCTCCCCTTTGGCTTCGAGCGGTACCCCCTGATAGGATTGATACCCTAAGTTTATGGGGCCAGAGACTTCTATATCTGTAATTTTTGACAGATCATCGAAGTAAATCGGTTCTTTCCCCAGGTAAACCATTTCACATAAAGAACCTTCAAGTCCGTTTTCTTGAATACTCAATAACATCGCTTCCGGTAATTCATGTGCCAGGAGATCAAGTTTTCCGGTATATGCATTTGCGATTGTAATGAGCCCGATTTCTGAATCGATCGTATTGAGTACCAGGTCCAATACTTCCTTTAGGGTCGTTTGTAATTCGAGAGAACTACTCGCCACATTAGTGATGCTCAATAGTGATTCGGTTTCTGATAAAGCCTCTTGAACTTGGTCAAGAAGCCGGCGGTTTTCTAGGTTGGAACCTATAACGGCAACCAATTGTTGTAGTAGATTTTCATCGCGGGATCCATACGCATTGGGTTTCAGACTACCAATATTCAGAGTCCCCACAATTTGGGTACCAAAGGCGACCGGCGCGACCATGAACGATCTCACCGCGCCTAAGGCTTCTTGGTTCGTATCAGGAACAACAATTGTTCTGTTTTGTTGGACCACGCTTTCCAGGGTTGAATCGGCCAGTGGAACGATATCACCAATGACGGTTGTGCCGGTTTCCCCCCGGATTGCAACCACTTCAATGGCATCTTGAGTGGGCACCAACATCGCCAAGGTTATCCGATCGGCAGTGAAAATTTGCTCAGATTTTGTGGTAATAAAGTTGTACGCCTCAGGAAAACTTTCAGCCCGGCTAAGTTCTTCACTGAGGTCGTTCAAGAGGGCCAGCCGGCGCACCAATTCTTCTGTTTCAGAAAGTGCGGCCTGGGTTTGTGAAAACAGATTCGAGTTTTGAATGGCGATCGCACTTTGGCTGGCGATGGCCACTAATAATTCCAGGTCCTGATCTGAAAAATGATGTGAGGCTTTGTTTTGGACACAAATAATACCTAAAGCCCGGTCTCCAATTGCCAGGGGAACGCCCAACCAACTTTGGGACATTTCACCGACTAACTTTACTTCAATACCATGCGCCTCCATCCAGTCCAGCAGGTTTTCTGTGATCAGGGTGGGTTGCCGCGAGCGCAGCACATATTCCGTCAGACCATCCCCCATTGGGCGAGTAGGTATTTGAATTTCTTGACTGTCTTCAACCGAAAATGGGAAAGAAAGTTCGTCGGTTTCCGCGTTGTATAGGGCGATAAATAAGGTTGAAGTATCAATCAGCCGAGACCCATACATATAAATATTTTGGATAATGGAATTGATATCCAAGTTTTGTGATAGGGTTCGGCTCATCTCATTGAGGACTTGTAACTCACTGGCGCGGGCCTGGGTTTGATCGAACAGGTTCGCGTTTTGCAGCGCATTTGCCACCTGATCTGCCATGGTTTGTAGGATGGCCACATCCTCGCCACTAAAAGCCTCTACTAATGAGCTTTGAATAGTCATTGCCCCAATCACCTGGCCACGGCTAATCAAGGGCAAGGCAATTTCTGTTTGAGTTTCCGGTAAAAGCGGGTTTACAAACCGGGTGGTTGAAGTCGTAATTTGCTCGGGAGTTTGCGGTTCGGCGCTGCGAATACATTCCCCAATCATTGAACCCCCACCAATCTCTAATTGGTGACCGCGTTCAATTTGAATCCGCCCAGCCTCCCCAGTACCCGCGCGCAATACGGCCCAGCGACCGGGTTCCTGGGTTAGTTCGCCACTATGATCAACAAGAAATAAACCAACATAATACAAGTCAAAGCGGTCTTGAATCAGGTTTACAGTTTGCTGAATGAGCGGGTTAGGTTCCAGGATTGAACTTGCAGCGCGGGATACTTCTGCGGCGGTTTGCAACTGAACACTGCGGCGTTTAATTTGTTCGAACAAACGGGCATTTCGGATTGCAACCGAAGCCTGGGCTGCAATCGCACTAACCAGATCAACAGTTTCTTCGTTATAGGCATTGGGCACCGAATGATCTAAAAAGAGCAAACCGATCGTATCTTCACCGGCCAATAATGGGGCTCCAATCCAGGAACGAACATGTTCGATCCCTTCAACCTTCTCCCACAAAGGATGTTCATGGGTGTCTGGGATGATGAGCGGGGTTTTGGTATCAACAATGGACTTGACCAAGGGATCTTCTGTTAGCGGTCGTAACAGCCGGGGCGAGGCGTCTAATTTTTCGTCCCCTATTTTGCTGAAGGCCGTCAGGAGACGACGCTGGTCGCCTTCAACACTTTGCAGTGAAGCGGTTGAGAATTCAACCACATCTGTTAACTGAGCCAATAATCGGTTACCCACATCTTCCAGTTCGAGGGTGGCGCCAACCACCCGGGCAGTCTCACTCAACGTGTCCGCGATTTGCCGGCGGCGCTGCTCCTCCTGGAAAAGCTGTGAGTTGGCCAGGGCTGTAGCAACCTGGTTGGCCATCGCGTTCAATAACTCAACATCACCTTGAGTGAAATTGTTTTGATCCGGCCGATTAATCGTTGTTATTGTCCCGAAAACTTCATCGCGGTAGATTAGAGGAACGACGATCAAAGACCCCGCTTCGGTTTGCTCCCGGACTTTTCGAGCTTCGGCAGACTCCCGCAGATCAATTTTCTCTTTAAGAGAAAGTGCGGGTTCGCGTTCTCGCATACACCACCCCGTCAAACCGTCCATTAAATCGGAATATGTGTTTTCGTTGATTTCAATAGGGGGGGCATTACTCTCAAAGAAGTGGGTTAATATTTCTTTTTGGGTGTCAAAAACAGCAATTAAGGTGCGATTAGCCGGTAGAACCTTCGTAATTGAATCAATAACCGCCTGAAGTAATTCTTCGAGATTTTCGAATGCAATTGCAGCCTGGCCCACGTTGTATAGGGCCTCGGTTCGCGACAGGGATACTTGGGTTTCCTGAAACAATCGGGCATTCTCGAGGGCAAGAGCCAACTGGTCAGCCACTTGCTCTACCAGCCGTAGTTCATCCTGGTTCCATTTTCGATTGGGGTCTGGGTCGATGATCTCCATCAATCCTAATGATTGATCTTGGAGATCAACCGGTACGGCTAAGGTTGCGGGAGCTTCGGCCGTGGCCTCAATGGCGATACTCTCTCGTTTCAAAGCACTGGCCCGGCCGACATCTGTTAGGGGTTGGGTTACCGATAAAACTTGGTCGGCCTCGATGGCCACTCCTAATGCCTGGAAATCGGATGATAATGTTTGGGTGGATCGCTGACCGGGGTGTTCACCTTCACCCTGACCGACCGGTGGTTGAAACTTGTTGTCGGTTGGCTCAGCTATTACCTGATTTAAACCTTGCCAGCCAATAACCTGATTTTCGTCATCAAAGATCGGTTTAATATTGACTCGAACCAATAAATCGATCCCCGAAGGAACCTCGAAATTTATTTCAAGTTCATGAAACTGCGGGTCTTCCGCAATAACCATTTCCAGGGTCTTAGCCGATTCTGCTGTCACCAGATATGAGCAGATCGATTTTCCAATAAAAGTCTCTGGGGCATACCCTAAGATGCTTTCAACTTCAGGGCTGCACGCGACATATCGACCTGCCGGGTCACATTCCCAAATCCAACCCGAGATGTTCTCATCTTCGGAGGTGGTTTTGGAAGCCTTGTCCTCTAAATCTGAAAACAGATCGTTAAGCCGGTTGTGTAATTCTTTCTGTTTTGACATATTGTGTCAACTCCTGCGCTAGAGTGGTATATTGCTGCGCACTCCGGCTGCTGGGGAGATAGTGGGTAATAGGTTGGCCAGCGATGGCACATTCACGCAATTTGCTGTCGGTTTGGATCATCGTATCGAAAACGGCCGCATCGAAAGTTGTTTTGAGTTGTTGACTCAGTGTATTATGCGAACCAATGCGGATATCAAGCATTGTTATGAGAATCCGATATTTCAAACCTGGATTTTCAGATTTTCGAATGGATTGGATCATGCTCATCATATTGCGCAGTGCATAGGCTGAGAAATATTCTGCCTGGGTTGGGATAATTAACAAATCTGCCGCGGTGATGGCATTCAGCGTAACAACCCCTAGGGATGGCGGGCAATCCAAGATGATCAAGTCATAATGGGAAATGGTTTCGAGCGCAGTTTTTAAGATTGATTTGTAATCTTGTCGGATCGGTAAAAAGCGCTCGGTTAATCCCATTTCAGAATTTGAGGGGATCAAATCTAAACCAGGGATGGCGGTCTCACGAGAAACGCTGACCGGTTTTGCCGAGTAAAGCATCACATCCGCGATTGACCGCCGGACTTTATGGGGGGCAATCCCCATTGCCAAAGATAAATTGGCTTGCGGGTCTAAATCAACCAGCAAAACTTCGTATCCTTTCTCAACGAAAGCCCCGCCAATGGAAACCGCGGTAGTGGTTTTTGCCACTCCACCTTTTTCATTTGAAACTGCAATAACGTTCGTCATAACATCATTTAAGAATTTGATTCTTTCGATTGGACCACGACTTGGGCGCGCTGGGCTTGTAAGGCCTCCCGGAGTTCGCTAGCTGCAGTGTGCAGCATCGCCTGAGGATCAGTGGTTGCTCGAATTTTGGTTGTAATTTCAGTTACCAGGCGCTCGCGGGCGGCCCGCCGTTGGGTGGTATCGAGCAAGCGCAAGGTTTCGGCTGCCAGACCAAACTGCTCGCTGACAGCCTCAGCAATCGCAATATCATCGGGTGACCAAGAGTCTTTGTCGGGAGGTAAATTGAAGCCCAAAGCCCCAATGGGTTCATCGCGAAGTAGCACGGGGACGGCCAAGATTGTATTGGTGCCATTCTCGTCTGCTAAAACGATGGAACGCTTTTCTTGCATGGCGACTTGTACTTCAGGTAGTAACTCATTTCCTAATGGAATGATATCGGCATCCGTACTTTGATATCCGGTTTTTGTCTGATTTTGTGTGAATTCAGACCAGGCCTGGGTCAAGTAACGCCGTTGCGTGCGTTCTAACTCAACCAGCGCAGTTTGGGTTTGTTCGAACAGACGAGTATTTTGAATCGCGCTGGCAATCTGGTTGGCCATCGTAGTCAGACTGGCAGCATCTTCGGGGGTGAATGCATGAGCTGCCGTGCTCTGAATAGTGAGGGCCCCAAATGTAGATCCTCGGCTGGTCAGCGGTAAGGCCATCTCTGAGCGGGTGTCTGGTAAGTGGGGGTTGCGTAAGTGTATCGGTGCTTGCTCCACTTCAAGCTGAACATCAGCTTGACCGCTCTCAATACACCGACCGATCATGGATCCGCCACCGACCTCTAATTTCCAGTTTTGAGCCAACATTTGCTGCCCCGCCTCGCCGGTACCGGCCTGGAGGTCGGCCCATTGCTGGCTCTCATCTACCAGGAATAAACCCACATAGTAGAGATTGAACCGATCGCGGATGACGTCCACAACACGAGGGAGCAAAACATCAACATCCAAGATGGATGAGATTGCACCCGCAACTTCTGCCGCGGCACTTAATTGGGCCGACCGTCGTTCATTCAAAGCTAGGCTGGCTTGCATTTCATCAAACAATCGGGTATTCATCAATGCCGCGGAAATCTGGTTGGCAACTGAAGTTGCTAGACCCAGATCCATATTTGTAAAGTCAGGACTTTCGAGGCGTTTGATGAGCGTCATTGTGCCGAAGGTTTCGCGCTGAGAATGTAGCGGCGCGATGATAATTGAACCAGCTCCGAAATCTTCCCGCCTTTTTTGTGCCTCCGGGCTTTCACGGGGATCGGGGATCATTGTTTTTGGAGAGAAAATGGGTTCCAGATCGCGCAATGCCAACCCACTTAACCCCTCCCATAACTCTCCATAACTGGCTCGATCAAATTCTTCTGGGGCGTGGGGGCCAGCCATGCTCACCAACTCAACGGTTTCAGTAGCGGTATCGATGATGTTGATTACTACGATATCGGCCTGAGTCCCATCAGCAGTCCCTTCTACGGCTGCCTGGACCGCCTCAGCCACGCTGGTAACATCTCTTAGCCGACGGCTGGTAATATTGAGGATATTAGCGCGATTGAGGGCCGCACTGGTGGTGACCGAGAGTTTTAGCCCATGAAGACTACTGCTGATATATTCGGCCAGATTGAGATATTGGCTGCTAATTTGGGGGCTATATTCAAAGATCACATATCCGTGACTGGTTGTTTGGTGGTAAATAGGGCGGATGACCAATGAAACGGACTGCGTTTCTGGGAGAAGTTGATCAGGAATGATCTGACTTTTGGGGAGCAGCGTGTCGGTTAAAACCCCGGTGGAAGTAAAAAGGATGGGGATTTGATACTGGTTCGCGGCAATTTCGTTATCGGGTTGTAAAATCAACCCAAAACCAGGGACGCCTAAAAATTGCAGCCCGTTGGCCATGATTTCGTAAAATGTAGGAAAATCCGCGGCAGTATTGAGGGCTTGTCCCCATTCACGAATATTGGTTGTGAATTGTTCGGTTGAATTTTGGCGCTGCTTCTGACCTCGAAGGGCGATATCACTTAACAGGGTTTGGGATTGAAATAGCCAGGTTTCGATTTGGGCACTTAACGTCAACTCCTTGAAATCAGGCGGTAATAGGAATTGCCGCAGAAATCTCAGCATGTTTTGCCAGTGTTGAAGTTGGTCGGTTTGAGTTTGAAGTTGTGTGAATATCCGATTAACTGACCGGATAAATTTGGTTTCATCCTGGGTTTTGATGACGGCCGCAAAAGCAGCGATCAGGTCTGCCGTCGCCCAGGTTTCATTTGTTGGAATCTCTGCTTTCTCGTTGAGCATGGCGGAAAGCTTTTCTTTTTGTGGGGCTAAGGCGGTTACATCCAACCGGATTTCGGGTGGCGCGCCCTCGGTAGTTTGTGGCTGGATGGGCAAACATCCACAAGACTCCCTGGTCACCAGAGCGGTAGCCAGCCGGACGATTGGTTCAACTTCAATCCCGTTAATTTGTTTGAGCAGCAGTTCAACGGCCATCTGACCTTGTCGATGAATGGGTTGGTGGACAGTTGTGAGGGGCGGGGCTGAAAAATTCCCGTCTTCAATGTTATCGAAGCCGACGACTGCGATGTCTTGGGGAACATGCAGATCAAAAGATGGCAATGCGGCCATGATCCCAATTGCCATCGTGTCATCGACACATACAATGGCATCAACTTTGGCCTGACGATCTGTAAGCAAAGTTGTCACCGCCCCAGTAGGATCAGTATCAAAATCAGGGGGAACCACTAAGTTGGGATCGAATTCGATCTCATGATCGTTCAGGGCGGCAAGATAAGCCTGGTATCGTTCTTCGGCCTCCGAATTCCCGGCATATTGCTGAATGAAAGCAATATTTCGATAGCCATGATCGTCAATTAAGTGAGATACAGCCTGATACATCCCCGAATGGTTATCAATTAATAAACTGGGAATATTTTCCAGCCCTAAAGCAATACTTACAGTGGGTAGGGAGGGAAATGTGGCCTGAATTGTTTGGCGAGCCTGTTCAGCAGTATCTGAAAATAACGTGCCGGAGGCAATAATTAACCCGGCAACTGTTTCGGCGGCTATCAGTTCGTAAATTGCGTTTTCTTGGGCTGCAAACGGTTCATTTCCCTGAAATCCTCCCCCAATAAAAGTGACCAGGTTAACTTGAAGATTTTCAGCCGCCGCGACAACACCCTGCCATAAAGTTTGTTGATATCCCAGGGAAATATCATCAATGATGAACCCAATTGTAGGGTATGAATTCCGTTGGCTTTGAGCGGCGTTCTGTTGGGCTGCAGTGGCCATTAGCGGGTCTCCTCACGGGCTGAATTGTTGGCATTTGATCCGTTTTCAGGAGCAGACGCGGAATCCTGTTCGGGGATAGAACCAAACTGGACAAAAGAGCTGGAGGCTCCCAAGGTTTGGGCGACTTCTTGAATAATCGTGTTCATTAAGTTTTCAATATCACCGGCGCGATGTAGTTTATCGGTGAGGCTGGCCGTAGTCTGTTCGCGCTCGGCCCGACGTTGGGTTTCCTCATACAACCGGGCGGTATCTAAGGTGGATTCAAGTCGGTCAGTTAAAGTACTTAAGAAATTTATCTCGGTCGTCGTCCAGGCCCCGGAATCATTTTTTTTCTGAACATCGAGTTGACCGACGACCTGCCCGCGGATCTGAATGGGTATCGATCGAATTTGCTCATTTTCTGGTTCAGGTACGACCTCTGGAGAGCGGATTTCATTTATTCCGGTTTGATTACGCCGATACCCGACCTGACCATAACGGCTGAGAAATTCCTGCCAGTCTGTTTGAGTTTGTTGACGGTAAGCTTTTCTTTCGGCTTCTAACGCGGCTTCTTTTTCGCTCAATAATTCGACATTCGATAACAACACTGCAATCTGGTCAGCCAAAATTTGGAATGAATTGGTCGTAGCCGGGCCAAATGGTTGCCTGAGGCGACTTTGCAAGGAAATCATCCCCAGAATTTCTTGCCGGGATCGTAAGGGTAAGATGGCAATTGCTTCGGTGTTGGATAACAAATATGGGAAATCGTCGCTAGTAATTTCGGGATCGATTACGCGTGATTGGGCTTGCGAGGTGGTCAATACTTCACCAAAAATACCCTCTTTTGCCGGAAACTCATCGTAAAGGTTGGGTAAATTTTGCCCAAATCCACCACTGCTGGCCTGGATCGATAAAGTGTCCCGATTGGCATTTAATGTCAGAATTCCGACATGAATTAAATCAAACCGATCTTCGATCAAGGTAGCTGCTTGAAACATCAATAACTCGGGTTCTAAAATTAAAGAAATTTGACGGCTAATTTCCGTGACTGTTCCTAATATCGATGACCGGGCCTGTAGTGTTTTCGTTTGTTCCTGGAGAGCGCTTTGTTGTTCCTCTAATTCGGTAGTTAAAACTCGACTTTGGCTAAGCGTAGTGAAAAGGTTGTTTAAGATGGCCGACACCGATGAAACAACCACAATACCAATGACCAAAAAGGTCGTACCAGTACTAAACCAAGCTGACCAATTATCTGGTTGGGTGAGTATCTCGATAGCGGCATATCCATAGGGGAGGATCGCCTGCTGGAATAAATACCCAAACAGCAACCAGGTGAAATAACTAACGAAAGATAAGATTAAACCCACTCGGCCGCGAATGAAGATGGCAGCAAAGATTGGCGCACTAACCAACCATAAACGCCCATCTCCGACCAGGCCTGTTTCGAAAGTCGATAACAACCCTAGCAGGTACAGCAGAAGGATAAAGCTGCCGGCTCTTAAATTGTAGGCAATTCTACGGATATAAGTAATACTGATCAGCCAGAAATACACCCCAATATAAATTCCCAAGAATACCCAACTACCCCGTTGGGCCAACGTATAAATGCTGATGAGAACGATAAAAAAGCCAGCAAAAGTACCTAAGGTTAAGATCGCTGAAAAAACGCGCTCTCGCCAAACCTGAAGCGTGACATCCTCGTCACCCTCAGATTGAGTAAATAGCGGTTCCAGAAAAGGAACAAAATTCATGGTTATAGCTCCTCCTGGAGATTTTTAAGATCGTCGGTAAGACGGATCGATACTTCTTCAAGGGGCAAAGAATCATAGATTTCATTCACCGCAGTTTGCAAAATCGTTTCAATATTCAGGCTAGATCGTAACCGAGTCGTGATTTCTCCGATGATTTGCTCTCGGACGGCTCTTTGTTGGGAATCCCGATAAAGTCTGGCCCCTTCCAAGGCAACTCCCAATTGCTCAATGATCGTTTGCACTACTTGTAGTTCTTCGGGGGCCCAGTTGCCGGCTTCGATCGGTTTATGCGTATTCAATACCCCAATCGTCGTATCGCGCACCTTAATTGGAATAGCCAGGTTATGACTCCCTTTTTCAGTGGATTGGGTAATATCTCCGGCCCGTAAAGCTGTCTTTTCGATATTTGTGGATTGATCTTCAACCGCAATGAGACCTTGTTCACTGCTCTTGTAACCCAGGGTGCTCTGGGTAGCTAAAGTCTCTGTCCAGGCTTGGTCACTGATCTCGCCATAAGCCCGGCGAGAAGCTACCAGGGCATCTTGTGTTTGGGTATACAAGTTGGCATTATCGATGGCGACACTCACTAGATCTGCCATTGTTTGGAGAATGGCAATGCTGGCGTCATCGAAGGAATCAGGTTCAGAATCCTGAATAGTGAGGGCCCCGATAATTTGCCCGCGAACTCTTAGCGGCAGCGCGGCCTCCGAACGAGTTTCGGGTAGTTCTTCAGTTGCCAGGCGCACAGCATCCGCACCTGCCTCCAGCGCAATTCGGGCTTCGGCATTAGCAATACTCCAACCGATCATCCCTTGGCCAACTTGAATGCGGTGTTGACGAGCTAACATTTTCTGCCCAGCTTCCCCTGAACCAGCCCGGAGATACGCCCATTCCCGCGACTGATCTACTAAGAACAAACCCACATAATAAAGGTTGAAACGTTCTCGAATGACCTCCACAACCTCCTGGAGCAATTGAGTGGGATCGAGCATCGCAGAAGCAGCCCGGCCTACATCCGCGGCGGCCTGGAGGTGGGTGGATCGTTTTTCCAGGTCGCGGGTGCGATCGCTGACACGTTGTTCCAAGGACCCGATCGATTCCAATAATTGTTCCGTCATTTGGTTGAAGGATTGAGCCAAAATTCCAATTTCATCCTGGCTGACTACCGGTGCGATTCTGGTCAGATCACCCTGGGAAATCGCAGTTGCAGTTTCGGTCAGACTAGCAATCGGGCGGATGGCCTGACGGATCGCCAGCGTAGTCAGCCCTCCCAACAAAATTATGCCTACGACCATGGTCAACCCCACTGCAGACTGGAAAGCATTCAAAGGTCTGAGTAGTTCAGCCTCTTTTTGTTGGACAACTACCCCCCAGCCATTTTCCAGCCGTGCTGCGATCGCAATCCAATTCTCGCCATTTTCATCGGTAAATTCGACCAATTCGACCAGTTTGTCACTTTCTGAGCGCCGTAGGGCCGTGATGGCGGGGTCGGTGGAAAAATCTGCAAGAGAATATTGTTGATCGGGGTGAATCAACACCTGGTTATTATGGTCAACAATATAACTAAATCCGGTTTCACCGATCTGATAAATATCAAGCGAAGTGCGGAAATCCTCCAGAGTAGAGGCCAGCATACCGATACCGACCAATTCGTTCTGGGATGAATAAATTGGTTTAGCGATTACCAACGCGGGTTCGCCACTCGTTTTGCCAATTAGACTTTGATATGCGATTGGTTCACCGGCCAATATTTTTTGAACATATTGCCGATCACTATTATCTTTATTGGGGGCACCATCGCTGCGGGAGACATTTACGCCATCTAACCCAATTGTGCTAATCAAATAAATATGTTCAAACGCTTGATCAACGCTTTCCAAAATGGGTCTTTGCGAGTTTGCGTTCATTGAACGCACAGAACCCAATTCAATTACGGCATCTAAGGCATTGATGCTATAGGTTAGCGAGGTTTCAACTGACTTTGAAATGGTCTGGTTGCTTGTGGCTAGATCTTGAATGGCGTTTGATTTAATAAATACACCTGCCCGGGAAATAACGAAGGTAGAAATGGCCAACATCAACGGCAATGCGATCGCCAGGACTAATATCGTTAAGCGCGGTTGCAAGTTCCCCCGTTGCAAATGGCGCTCAGAGAGCATTTGCGCAAAGGCGGCGTACCCATATCCAACCACGAAGACAGTACTGGTGATGAGCAGGGCCAAAGATACTTCGATCGTGAAGATTAGCGAGATATTTACAATTTGGGCGGCGACTTGGGTTCCTAACAGAATAAAAGCCAGGCGCCGGGTGGTACTCGGGAGGGTGCGATCAAAGAACGCAAAATAGAACTGAGGAATGATGACAAAAATGGATAGACCATAAATCATCAATCCCCGGAACCAAGCTGAAATCTCACCTTGGGTGTAGGTAGAAATTGGCAGATACCCCCCCAGGTAAGTATCGGGGTTGAACCCCGAATACCATAGATTGGTGGCGGTCGTGAGATCCAGAATTGTCAACACCAGTGGTGCAAAAAATAGAGCGTACAACCCCCACCATAAATATTTCAGACGGCTTTGCAGCCATCGTTCTTTAAGCAAAATGATTGTGACGATCAGCAATCCCGGTTGGGCCATTGGAGTAGTGACCGCGATCAGAATACTCGGGAGACGGGCTTGATCGAACAACTCGGCAATGGTGAAAGCCCCAATCGCATAGGAGTTGATGGCAAAAATAATCATCAATATCCCAACCCGACGGTTTGCATTTGCCCAGGGGTTTAATAAGATGATGTAGAGACCCAAGATAAATTCGATCAGGGCCACTGACCAGGCAAACATCTGGATGATTTCTAATGTTTCAAGTTGGAACATGAAGCTAGCTCCTGGCATCCGTGCCGGCGGAAGTATCTTGCCTGAGGCGAATCGTTACCTCGGGCAAATTTAGAGCCTGCCGAATTTCTTCGGTCGCGGTTTTGATGATGGTTTCAATATCTAATGTTTCTCGCACTTTGGCAGTGGCCTCACTGGTGAGTTGTTCGCGAACAGCTGCTAATTGCGAATCTTGGAATGAACGGGCACTTTCTAACGCGACCCCCAATTGTTCAGAGATGACCTCCATGAGGGAGATTTCTTCTGGTGTCCAAGCTCCGGCTTCTGGTGATTTGTACGCATTGAGAACTCCGATGGTCCTACCGCGCTCAGAAACTGGCAAAGCCAAAGATGAGTATTCGGCCTGATGGCCTAAAATTGGTTCACCCTGGGTGGCCGCGGCGGTCATTTCGGAGGACCATTCTGTGGTTGGGGGCAAAATTCCTTCGGGATCAAAGCGTTCGTGTAAGCGTCCTTGCGCACCAAGGTATTTTTGCCAGGCCTGCTGACTAATTTCTCCAAAGGCGCGTTGGGTGGCTTCCAAATTGGATTGTAATTCTTGTAGTAACCGGGTGTTTTGAATGGTTTGGGCTACCTGATCGGCCAGGGTTTGTAGCAGGGTGACGTCTTCATTGGTAAACGCCGACGGCTCAGAGCTTTGTACATCTAAAGCGCCGATTACTTGACCACGCACCCGCAAAGGTAACGCCATTTCTGAACGGGTTTCTGGGAGGTTGGGGTTTTGGAAATATACCGCATCGGCGCCAACATCCAATGAAATTCTGGGGATGCCGCGGTCGATGACAAAGCCAACAATCCCCACTTCACCAATCCGCAGTTGATGCCCGCGTTCCAGCATCCTTTTGCCCCCTTCCGAAGATGCCGCCCGGAGGACCGCAAACCGGTTGGTTTCATCGATTAAGAAAATGGCGGTATGGTAAAACTCAAAGTTCTGAGAAATTGAATTGACCGCTTCAACCAGGAGTTGATCGAGATCTTGAATCGTAGCTATTTCCCGGGTTACTTGGGCTGTCAGCGATAATTGTTGGTTGCGTTTTTCAAGAGCAGCAGTTCGGTCTTGAACGATTTTTTCAAGTGACCTTTGGTTTTCCCGTAATTCGGAAGTTAGGTTTTGACTGTGTTGGAGTACGGCCGACAGACGCGGGACGAGAAAAGTAAGCGAGTTGTTTATCAAGATACTCATCATCAAAACCACCCCAGTACCCGCCAGCCAATCCCCAACCAGACTGGAACGAATATCGTTGGGGTCTACCAGAATCCCCTGCGTGTATAGCAAGGCAAACACCATCATGGTCGATATGACCAGGGTTGTGACAATTTCTCCAGCCCGGCGACTTATCAGCATTCCCGCTAACGCAGCTGTACCAGCCAGGATAACTTGAGAACTCCCATTCAGACCCTCATCTATAAAATCTGTGGTACCAATGATGAACAATAACCCCAAGAAAAACCAGACTTTTAAGGCATAAGGCACCTTTTTCCAGAAATTGAGGATCACAATTAACAGGTACCCACCCCAATATAAAAAGATTGGCCAAGGTGTATCTGTACCTGCCTGGAGGGAATCAACAGTGCCAAGGACGGCAGCTAATAATCCAATAACAATTGCAACCCGATACAAATTCTTGACGAGTTCTTCTTGTAATTGCGGTACAGAAACTGATATTTCAGGGTCTAATTGAGGATTCTTGGTTTCCATAAATATTCAAATCACCTGGATAGGGTTGACTTTACGATCTGCTGATCGCGCGAACAAACTCATTGGAAGCAGTGAATTTCTAGAGAAGAAAGGCTAAATGTCAACACGGCCTAGTCCGACTCGCTACCGGTGAGTTCCGGTGGTTGGTTTGGGTCAACCCATAACTGGATATCGAGAGCAGCCAGACCTAATGAGCGCAAAATTTCGGTGGATGCGGTTTTTAGGACCGTTTCAATATCCAATGTTTCCCGAATTTTTGCGGTAATTTCACGGATAACTTGCTCACGTGAAGCACTGCGCTGGGTTTCTTCGATAAGGCGGAGATTCTCGAGGGCTAGACCCATCTGCTGGGTAACTGTATCGATCAATGCTTGCTGTTCGGGTGAAAGTTGATCTCCTCCTGCAGGGATCTCAATTTCGAGTTGGCCGATAGATTGCCCGCGAATGGCAATTGGGATATCTAAGGCAGTTTCCAGTGGGGCTGTATCTTCTGCCTCAACCTCTGGTTTTTGAATAGCAGCTTCATCTGGCGATATCCTTGAAAAAACTTGTGGTTCAAACTTCAGTTGACTTTCTCGGCGTTCGGTATATTCTTCCCACCGTTTACGGAGATAGAGCTGATGGGTTTCTTCCGCTTCTGCCAGGGCAGCTTGCGCCTGATCATATAAACCGATCCCGTGCAAAACAATGGCAGCCTGATCTACTAAACTGCTGATTTGACGCTGGTCGTTTTCATCTAGATGAATTGTGCGATGAGATTGTCCAGATACCAACCCCAGCCATTGATCACCCGTTGTTAAGGGCCAAATTCCGAAACTACGAACACCGCGTTCAGCCATCAAATCGGAGCGTTGTTCTGCCTCCAGGCTTGGATCAGTGCTAACATCCGAAATGATAATGGGGTCTGCGCGCGAAATGCGGGCCTGAACCGGTAGGTTCTCGAAATTAACTCGGGCACCCAAGAGATCACCGGTTGTTTCATTGCTTTGAGTCAAAACCGCCGCAACCGTGATCACAAGCGGCGCTTCTCCCATCGAGAGGGGAGTGTCGAACAGATAAATCCCATTCCAATCAAAGTATTGGAGGGCACTGGAGCGAATGAGCGCATTTAAAACATCATCAATGGTTTGAGAACGCAAAACCCGATCGCTCCCGACGTAAAGAGTTTCAGTCTGTTCGAGCGCTTTCTCGATGATTTGACGGGCATTTTCCTGTTCGGCTAACATTTGGCGGAGGTCACCAATCATCATTTCGACCCCAACTGCTAATTCTGAAAGGACCTCGATCCCTTCGGGGATGGGGACTTCAACATCCATATCCCCAAGGGCGACCGACTGAACCACATCCAGCAAGGCCCGGCTTTGGGCCTCGATGAGAAGGTTTTTCTCCTGTTCGGCATTATATTGCTGCTGAACCAGTCTATTCCGCTCGAACAATTCTTCCGAAGTCAGGTCCAGGGAGCGTTCGAGGAGGGTCCGGTCGGCATCAGACTGCGCATAGGCGTTATCTACGGCCGTAATGAACTGTTCCCATTCGGCTGGAATTTTTTCTGTAGAACCAAAAAAGCGGCGTAACTGCCTTTGTAATAAACGGTGCATTTACAACTCCAGGATTAACACCATTCGATTTATTCTTCGGTAAAGGTCGTGATGGTCATGGTCTGGTTATGCAGTTCGCACAACCCGGTGGGGATGAAGGGGGCAATTTCACCATAGGAGTAAAATCCAGTTAGCGTTGCAGATTCTCCAAAGATGTCTAAAACACCTTCAACCTCTTCTTCAATGCGTTGCTGCATTACCAATTTACGCCCAACACAACTGATGAGGACGGCCAATTGCGGTTGCGATTGGAGCATTTCATGGGCGTTTTGGGCTGCTTCCATGGCGCCATCAATCAGCCGTTCAACATTGGCTTTCATGAACCGGGCCACATAACCTTCGGGCACATCCCCCGCGAAGGTCATACTATTGGTCTCCTCATCAACACCCAAAATCGTACGGACCAAGCCGCGCTCTCCGGTTTTTGACGTTAGGCTGAGCGGAAACAACAGTCCGCTAGAAGGGAGATCAGCGGCATAATCGCCCAAATAGCGCTTGTAAAGCTCTAAGGCGGATTGGCCATCTAATTCGTATAAAACATTATTTTCAGATCGGGTAATAATCCGTTCGGGACCAAATGGATCCCAGCCACCCCAAGATCCATTCCCAATTTTTAATCGCTGACCATAAAAACCGATCGCCCCAACCCGCCGTTGAGTTGACTGACCATCGATGATGACCCGGGTTTTCTCAAACCGGGAGCCATCGCCAGCCAAGCCCCCGGTTACCAGTATCCCTTCAGGAAGTTTTTCTTCCAGGCCTCTAACCAGATGGCTGCCATTTACATAGATTCCATCCGATAGTACGAAAACATGGGTTAATTCGTCTTCATCACTGAGAATCTCGGCCAGTTGCTGTCCGGCGAGATAACTGTCATTTTCAGCGTTTAATTCCACGTTGGCGCTTTTAATTTTGGTATGTTCGAATTCAACCGCGGTTACAGCTAGTGTGTCGTCCCAGACTTCGGTCCCCAAAATTTCACCAGCTGTCGAACAGCCCAGAATATGAGCAGCGGGATATGCGGATTGGATATTATCAACTAATTCAGTATTACGCATTAGCGCGGTGGCACCAAAAACAAACACCAATTGAGCAGAATCTTTTAGCCCGTTTTCTGTTTTGGTTACCCAGCCAGTATTTTGGGTCCACTGCTTTTGTTCTGTCCTGATCATGCTGGTCTCCTTTTTATTGAATCGGTCGATTATTCACTTTGAAACCATTTTATCGCTTCAGTTTCATCTTGAAATAAGCGTAAATCTTTTGTGCCGGTGGCCTTTATTACAAATCCAGCTAATACTCGAATATAACGACTGGCTCCGATAATCGCAGATTTACCAGATCGTGGGTCTACATCTTGGAATAGGGTTCCAAAAACTCTTCTTACGGAGGCTGAGGCTTTACCAACTTCACTGGCTTCTATGATGGTATGGAGGGGAGATTCTGCGGAGGCCTTTTCTAAATAAGTCCGGTATGCTTCGATATACGCCAGGACTTCGGCCTCATCAATATCACCCCGGAATACGATCCGGAGGATGCCGTCTTCACCAAGATCAAATGCAAAACTCATTCGGTTTCTTCCTTGTGGCGATCAAATCTCTGAACCCTTCTGGAGATAAGGACCAAAAAATGATTAAGTAAATGTTGGTCGCCCAGTTTGGGTTTCATGATTACTTTTTTCACCACATCATGTTCAGCTTGAGTATGCTAGCCTAATCCTAGCTAATCTTTGTCAGGGAGAATGCCTTCATCAGATTGAACCGCTAACTGCGCGGTAACTTTTTGAGAAGCGCCCAATGCCAGGTATAGTTCATTAATTGCAGTTTGAACGATATCCTCAACACTGGTTGCCCGCCGCATTTTGTCCGTAATTTCACGCGCGAGTTGCTGGCGAGTTGCACTTTTTTGAGTGTCCTGATACAACTGCGCACTTTCCAGGGCCAAGCTCATTTGATCGGTGATCGTTTGCAACATGTTTATTTCATCGGGCGACCATTCGTCATCTGGGTTGGACTTGCGGACCTTGATCGTTCCCAAAACCTGCCCACCACGCATCACCACTGGAAAATCTAAGGCGGGTAGATCATTTCTTTGGGCCGTTTCGGGAATGTTATCCAGGTCTGAAACGCCACTTTCGTTGCAATAATAGCCCAGTGTTAGTTGTCCACGAAGAAGCTCACTCCAAGATTCGCGACTGAGTTCACCATAAGCCCGGTTGAGAATATTAAAGTTTTCTTGTGCTTGTTGGAAGAGGCTGGCATTACTGATGGCCATTGCAATTTGATCGGCCAGCGTTTGGAGCACACTGACATCTTCAGGACTGAAGGCATTAGTAGCCGTACTCATAACATCTAAAGCCCCAATAATTTCTCCGCGGGCAATCAATGGTAAAGACATTTTGGATTGGGCTTGGGTGTAGACTTCATTACCGACATAAATTGGATCGGTGCTGATATCGTTGGCTACATATGCTTGCCCGGTGGCAGTCACATGCCCAATAATGCCCTGGACACCAACCTCGAGTTGGAATCCTTGTTCTAGTACGGTTTCCTGATCTTCTCCAATATCCGCGTGTAAAACTGCCCATTTACCGGTCCGGTCAAGTAGAAAAATACTCTGCCGGTAAAACCCAAAATGCTCATGGATCAAATTGACTGCTCGGTTAAGAAGTTCATCCTGTTCTAATACCGAAGTTGCCTCTCGAGCGATTGCAGCAGTAGCCTCCAGATAACGGGCTCGTTGTTCAACCTCATGAATTTGTTGCTCAAAATCAGTATAGAGTTGCTGCAAGTCTGTTTTCATTTGCCCCAATGCATGTCCGACCACCGCGGTTTCTTCCAGACCCAATGAAGGAATTACAACCTCCAAATTTCCTTGTCCAATTTCATCAGCGGCATTAACCAAAGACCGTAATGATCTGGTTGCGTATCTGGAGAAAAGGACACTGCTAATGACGACGATTGAGATAATGACTATCCCGGTCAGAGTCATGTTGCGAGTAAGCGTGGTGATCGAGGTCTGCAAAGAAGATAAATCGAATACAATTTCTAACGAACCAATTACCTCCGATCCCGAGGCGATTGGACCGGCCATAATAACGGTGCTTTCGTGCTCTCGTTCTAAGATGGTTTGTTGCGCAAAAGCCTGGCGAGCCAAATCCCTGTTCGTTTGCCCCTGAGGTAACCACCCTTCTATTCGGGCGTCAGCGATGGTTTGCCCGGTAGTGTCCCGAACGCCAGCATATAAGATTCTCGGGTCGCTGATGAAATCTTGCAACATGCGGTCTATCGTCCAGGCATCGAGTTCATAGAGGGGGTTAAACATCAGGTTTGCAGAAACCGATACCAGGGTTTGGTTGCTGGAAGTTACCAAATCTTGCGATATGCGATTCGCAGTTTGAACACTGGTAGCCACGAAAATAATCAGGGCCAAACCAATGACGATCCCGAAAAATGCTGGAACAAGGACTGTAACTCTTGGGCGTCTACTTTGCATGAAAATCTCTCAAAAAAACCAAAAAACTTATTCTCTAACCGCGGCGAATAACTCTTGTAAATCTTCCATGGTTCCTACCGGGCCATGGGTAGGGCGTCGAATTGGGTTGTGCCCTCAAAAGCTTCGAATACTGCCCGGCCTTCAGCACTGCGATGAAGGTTGAGCAATAGGTCGAAAATCTGTCGGGATAATTCATCATCCATGTCGGGGCGGGCCAAAACAATGTGGCGCGGTACCGCTGGCGTTTCGGCAATGATCCGCCAGGGGTTGAAAATGCTCTATGGACCAGGCGGGGTCTCCGGCCACATCTCCTAGTACTAAAACTTGGCTAGGCGTTAAATCCGTAGGGGCCTCAATTTCAGTCGAAGGCGGGGTTGCCCCGCGGTCCTGACAAGCTGCCAGGACCAAAATTAAGCCAATACTTAGGATAAAAACCAGGAAATGAACCCAAAATTTGTTGCTCAAATCAAAATCCAATAAAAAATTAAAGTTTATCTGTTCACTCGGTTTCAGTTGGGGCTTCCAACCGGATGGTGACATCGTAAAGCCCTAATGCATCGCGCATTTCTTGAATGGTTGATCTCAGAACTGTATTGACATCCAGGGTCTCACGAACCTTCGATGTGATTTCGGCTGTTCGCTGTTCTTGGGCTGCCCGGAACTGGGTTACCTCTAACAGGCGAGCGTTATCTAACGCCAGGGCTAAACGCTCAGCAATATCATTGACTAGCTCCACCATTTCGGGGGTTATTTCTTCGTTATCTACAGATAGATCGATGCTACCCAGGACTGTGTCCCGTAAGATAATTGGGATATCAAGTCGATTTGAACCATTTTCTTCTTGTGATGCGGTCTCAAATATGGGCTGAATTTGGGCCTCGTGATACCGATAACCACTGCTGGCCAGTGATCTTTGAGTCCATTCTTGCCACGATCGCCGGGTATATTCACCGTAGGCACTCTGCAATTCTTCGACCGTAAATTGGAGCTCGGATAATAACTGGTTATTACGGATTGCGATGGCTAATTGATCGGCCATAACTTGCAAAACAACGATATCCTCATCGTCGAACGCGCCTTGTTCCGTGCTTTGGACATCCAAAGCGCCAATAATGGTTTCACCGACTTTTAGCGGTAAGGCCATTTCTGATCGGGTTTCGGGGAGGAGCGGATGGGCAAAGTGAGTAACATCTAACCCCACATCCAGGGCAATATGAGGTCGCCCGGTGGCGGTGGTATCACCTACAATCCCAACTTCGCCTACCTTAAGTTTGTGGTTTTGGGCTAACATTTGCTGGCCGCCTTCACTGCTGGCCGCCTGAAGAACGGCAAACTCCCCCGGTGCATCCAGCAGGAATATCGCAGCATGGTAAAACCCAAATCGATCCTCAACCAAATCTACGGCGTTACTCAATAAGGTGTCCAAATCAGAGGCCGCGCTGGCATCGCGGGCAATTTCAGCCGCAGTTTGAAGTTGTAATGCCCGGCGTTCCAATTCAAGGGTACGATCCGTTACTTGCGATTCCAGCCCAGAGAGTAGATTACGCATCTGGGCCGTCATACTATTAAATGTTCCAGCCAGCCGGCCAATCTCATCTTCGGCCACGATGGGCACTTGAATTGTCAGGTCACCAGCTGATATCCGTTCAACCAACTCAGTCAGATTACTGATCGGCGCACCAATTAAGCGCGCCGCCCAAATCGCGGCAATAGTCACAATCCCGGTAATCACGATCCCCATCACCAAATTGAACCGGGTTTGGGTACCCGCGGCAACCAAAAAAGTTTCTTGGGGCTGGAAGAAGGCGACTTTCCAGGGGCGATTTTCAAGCCGATAAACGGCCACCTGGCTGGTTTCTGCTAACCAATCGTTGGCTTCTAGAGCAAAAACGGGCGTTGTCTTGGCGTTGTTTAGTCTGTCTTCAAGAGCTGGCTGGTTGATGGTTAGGTTATCGACTGTATCGTTGGGTAACCGCTGGGAGTCAACAAGATTTTCAAGTCTGGCTGAATTAAATGGAACAACCGATTTGAATTGGTTCTCCGGGTTGCTACCATGGGCCAATTGAATATTCAAATCATCAAAAAGGACGCCAAACGAGTTTTCACCACCAGCTTCATTTCGTTCTGCAATCAGGTCTTGTAGGATCGCGGCATCGTAACGCACAATCAATAAGCCCAAAGGTTTGTCGCCAATTGATTTAGTTCCTGCTGCGAAATATAAGCTGGAACTCTGTTCGCCTTCATCCAGCATAACCGGCGAGATGAAGGGGAGATCGGCCACCAAAGCAATTTGCAGGTTTTGTACTACGGTTGGGTTTAAACCCAAGTATTCGGGGATTTGAGTTGTTGACTGAGGGTAACTGGCGATCGTATTCCCATCGCGATCTAGTAAATGGTATGACTTGATATAGTCTGGATTCTTGCTGGTTAAAAGCTGCAAGGTATTGATGACCCCGCTCCTGAGAATATTGAGACCTTCGGGAGGCAGTTCAAGCGTGCTGCGGAAAATGTCGATTTGGGCGTCTGATTGAATAATATCCAGGTTATCCTGAATGAATTGGTCAATTTCACCCCCGGTATGACTGGCAACCAGAGCCAGATTTTGGCTAGCAACATCGGTCAGTGCATTACGGGAGGCAACATTATTGATATAGATCAGAAAACTGAGGGGAATAATTGCCACCCCAATAAACATAACCAATAATTTTGCCAGCATTGTGAAACTAGAAAACCGTCGAATTAAGACCGTCGCCCCTAATGCCAAGATAGAAATAACTGCAATCGGAATAATTATCTCTGAGTTGGGCATCGCGGGGCGCCCAGTATTCCCGTACAAATCCAAAATGATCCCGGCAATCCCACCAACAGCGCCTAAGAATATAGCCCGGGGGAGGTTGTGCCGCGGTAGGGTAAACCCGCCAACTGCCCCAACCACCAGGGGAATGCTGAACAGCATAATCCACCCATAACCAGCCACCAAAAAAGAAATTAATGGAATGAAAAGGCTGATACCAAATAGTAAAAACCATATTCCTTGAATAGCTTTCCCTCGCCGGCATAGGATCGTTGCCCAAATACTAATAATCGCAACGCTCAGGGTAATGGCTGCGATCCCCTGCATGGGGATAATACTCCGGTTGAACCCCACCGTAGCCAATGTGGCTGTAAAAATTACGTGCAAGCCAGCCAATAGTGCTGAAATACGCAGCGCTAGACGGGGGTTGGGCGATTGATTAGGGATGAGAGATTGTGTAGTCATACGGTTTTTATTACTTGCGAGTCGGATCGATGACGATTGAGGCGTCGGCCACGTTGGGTAATTGGCCTAGTTCGCGCACTGCGGTGCGAATAATGCTGTCGATATCAATCGCCCGTGAAAGTCGATTTGAAATCTCACTAACGGTTTGTTCATGCTCGGCCCGTTTTTGGGTTTCATCGAGCAACCGGGCATTATCAAGGGCAATCGCTACTTGACTGATGGAATCTTGAACTAAATTTAAGTCTTCAGGTGCCCACGGGAGATCGGTTGCTTCTCGGCGAAGCATAATGGTGCCCAGATGTTGATCGCGCAGTGTAATCGGTACGGAGAGAATATGGCCATTTTCAGCGCTCAAGATTTGGGGTTGATGACGGTTTTGGTGATCCAAGATGCTAATTTGCTCAGTGCTTGCTGGGGTAACTCGCACTCGATCAAAATAGTAAGCCCGAGGTTGCCCGGTTAATCGGCGGCTCCAGCCTAATCGCATTTCTCTCCCTTGGGTTTGGAGCAACTCGTCCACCGCACTCTGACTTTGTTCAAGCAATCGGGCATTCTCGATTGCCAAAGAAATTTGGTCGGCTAATACTTGCAATACTTCAACATCGGGACCAGAGAATGCCGCGGGTTCGGTAGACTGCACATCTAAAACGCCAATTACCCGTGACCGGATCTTGAGTGGCAAAGCCATCTCAGAACGAGTATTTGGCAAGTCGGGGTTATCAAAGAAATAGGCATCCGAACCAACATCCAGGGCAATCCTGGGTAATCCAGTTGAAGCTACATATCCCACAACCCCACTTTGCCCGACTTCAAGTTTGTGCCCTCGGGACAGCATTTTCTGCCCCCCAATACTGTTGGCCGCTTGTAATACAGCAAATTGGCGGACATTGTCGAGCAAAAAGATACCGGTATGATAAAAATCAAAGTGATCTGAAATCAGTTCGGCGGTGTATATCAACATTTCATCCAAGTTACGGATGGCGGCAGTTTCTCGGGCAACCAAGGCGGTGGCTTCCAATTGGCGGCTACGACGTTCAAGCGAACTAGTCCGATCCAAAACCTGGGTTTCTAGCGAGCGATAAAGTTGAGACAAATCATCCGCCATCTGGTTGAATGTAAAAGATAATTGTCCAATTTCGTCATTACGGTCAACTTGGGCGCGGTGGTCCCATTTTCCTTGGGCAAACTGGGCGGTTATTTCGGTCAGGTTGATCAGGGGCTTAACCAATCGTTGGGTTCCGATTAGGGTTGCGATGATCACAAATAAACCCAAGGTTACTGCGATCCCTACGATAAAAACACCTAACGAATTTAAGCGCCCAAAAGCCACCGAAGTGGGTATTTCAATGACCAATCCAGCCCCTAATGATGGTAACCAGGTGTAATCAGTAATTACCGTTTCTCCAGAGAAGGATGATATGGTACTAATTTTGTGTTGACTACCTGGCGTTCGAAAAGTGTAAACATCTCGGAATGGCAGGAGGACTTCGGTTTGGCTGTTCGTCGGTTGCCGGACGGTTAAGGTTTCTTGGTAGGGGTCGATCCCAATAAATTCATTTTGAGCCGTAATAATGTAACTGCTTGCTTGGGGATAATTTCGAGAAACCTCGTTTAAGAAATTTTGAATACTCAATGAACCAGAGTACCCAAATATTGTCGCAACCAACACATCATCTTGATAAATAGGTACACTAGTGACAACGACCAGTTCATCTGATGTTAAAGGTCCAGGGCCAAATTCGGCGATCGAACCAGCTTTGGATGACAATGTCTCATAAAAATTGGTATTGGCAACAGACTGCTTGTGCCACTCTGGGCGGGTGGCAATAAAAATCTCTCCAGAGGGGATGGTGATGAAAAATTCATTGAAGAGTAGTTGGTCTCCAGATTTGGTGGTAGCCTGCAACTTTTCTAGAATTGCATCTTTTGCCGCAATGAACTCATAGTTTGATGCAATTCGAATACGGGTGGCTGTCATTAGCTCTTCCTGAAAATCTTCATTGCGGGCGGCGAGATCCAGGCGGATAATTTTGGTGGTCAACCAAGAATCGATGTCCAGGGCAAAGCGGTTCAAGTTAGTAAATAACTGCGTATTATTTTGATCCTGTAAAGCTGTTCGAGCAAGAACATAAGTAACGCCCCCCATAATCATCACGGCAATAAGCGTGATCGGCAGCACAATGAATAGAAATGTATTACGAGCTCGACCGCTAAATCGGGGAACCGGTTCTAGGGGAGAATTAAAGTTTGGAGTGGATGCCATAATTGCCTTCTGCGAGTTGGGAGGCTGGTATGTGATAATTCTTCGCTCAAAATCGAGCAGGATGACAATCCTGCTCGATCCATTACTTACTCTGGATCGGTAGTTTCGAGTTGTATCAAACCATCGGTGGCTTGCAAAGTTTGTCCTAATTCACTCAATGTCGTTTGAAGAATGGTATCGATATTGGTTGATGTCCAAGCTTTACCGGTGAGTTCTGAAACGATCCGGTCGTGTTGCGCGGTGCGTTGCGTTTCTTCCACCAGCCTTACATTTTCAAGTGCTAAGGCAGCTTGGGTTGAAACGGCTTCGACAAAAGCTTGATCTTCGGGGGTCCAAGGCCCTTGATTGCTTTCAAGTTGGATATTGCCAATGACTTGATCGCGCAACACCAGGGGGTGACTGATCCGTGAAACCTGGGCTGAATCGTCAGCTGTGGCCGCCGCCTGACTTTCGAAAGAAAATATCAGATCTTGTTCCTTGGCGATTACTTGGGTCCAAGCTTCACCGAGGTATTGTTGGTGTAAACGCTGGATCTCTGCCAGGTTTGTCTGTGACTGCTGGAATAAACGGGCGTTTTCCAGGGCAGTTGCCAAACCATCGGCAACCCCTTGCAACACAATAATATCGTCCTGGTCAAAGGCTTCCGCTTCAGCCGACTGGATGGTCAACGCACCTAATACTTGCGGACCACTAATCATCGGCAAGGCTAATTCTGAACGGGTTTCTGGTAAATGCGGATTCTCAAACCGTACTGCGTCTTGACCGACATCTAACGCAATCCTGGCCTGACGTCTAGAGATGGACCAACCGATCATCGAGGTCCCCCCAATGGGCAGGCTGTGGCGGCTGGCTATCATCGCCTCGCCAGCTATGCCAGTTCCGGCCCGCAATACAGCGTATAAGCCCGAAGTATCAATCAGGAACACCCCAACATAATAAAGGTTGAAACGCTCTTGCACTAAATCCACAACCTGCTGGAACAACCGTTCTGGATCAAGTTCAGCACTGATTGTGCGGGAAATTTCAGCGGCTGTTCGTACCTGCACTTCACGTCGTTCGAGTTCCTGGGTGCGACGTTCGAGCCGCTGACGGTCAGCTTCCAGATCCGTGGCCAGCTGGCGACCGCGCTGGAGACTGCGGTTCAGCCCGTTGACGATTGCACCCAAGCATAAGATGATCAGCACGCTTACGGCTAGTACCGGAATACTGGTGCTAATCCAAGATGAAAAAACAACCGGTTCGAAAACGCCGGTAATATCAGGGGGCGCAACAATCCCGCGGTTCATCGCCCATCCCATACTAATCAGGGTTGCCAGGCTAAAGATTGCCGCAGCAAACCCTTGCCAGGCTCCAAGAAATAAAGCTGTCAAAATGATAAACCCGAGCAGCCAGACGCGGGTATCACCCGCAGTGCCGTATTGCAACCCCGAAATAATGCCAAAGGCATACAGCATGAAAAGCATCACACTTGCCCGTAGCGTGTAGGGGAGGTTGGGCGAGAAGGCGATGATGGCAATACTGACGAATGCCGCGGTGTAAACAATGGCCCACCCCCAAGTGCCATTTTGAAAGGCCAGGACCATATTGATAGCATAGGCCGCGGAACCTACCAGTACCGCACCAAAAAGGGTGAGTGCTACGATGCGTTCGCGCCAATATTGAACTTCATTTTCAGAGGTTGCCGTGCGGGGGGTTAGTAAGTTGCTGAAGTATCTTCTCATTGGGAAGAATCCTCCCGGTTGGTTCCATTGTCGTGAGGACTGTCAATATCTAATGGGTCGAGGGTGATGTTGATTTGAGCGCGTTGGGCCCCTAATGCTTTACTCAGTTCTTCAGCCGTGGTTGCTAATACGCTCGGCATATCGATTGCATGACGAATCTTACTGGTGACTTCATATAACTGCCGGTCACGATTTGCTCGATCTTGGGCGGTTTCGATGAGTTTAGCATTCCGGATTGCAATGCCAACCTGGGCCGCCAGCGTGGTAAGGAGTTGTAAATCATCTTCATCAAACCGGTGTTCTTTTTCAGTATCCTGGACGACAATGGCACCTAAAACGTCACCACCCACAATGAGGGGTACCCCTAACCAGGATTGGGCCCAGGTATCGCCGGTGACAATGGCGCCTAAAGCTCGGCTGCGGTTAACGGTATCTTCTACGATCATGAGGGGCTGTTGGCTGCGGATAATGATTGAAGTTAAACCCTGGCCCAAAGGGAACGGAGGGACAGTAATAATTTCACCATCTTCGTCCATATATGGAATTTCAATCATGTCCACCACCGGATCGTAAGATGCAATCAAGAAACTGACATCTCCCATCACCTGGACAATTTGGTGATGAATAATTTCGTAGAGGTTCGCTAAACTGGTTTCGGCTGAAATGGATTGGCTGATTGTATTGATGGTTTGTAATTCGGCCAAACGTTGGGTGATCATTTCGAGTGCATTCACCTTTTCGAGGGCCGTAATGGTCATTTCAGTGAGACTGTTGAATGTCTCGAGAATAGCAGCGGTAAACGGCTCGGATTCAGCAGTACCCAAAATTAATAAAGCAGCTAACTTCTCGTCGACTCTAACTGGGAAAACAGCCGTAATCGGAAAATCTAAATGCGCTACGATGGCTTTCAAAGGATCAGGGAAATTGGTGTTTGGACTGCTCTTTTGAATTAGTATCGGAACGACTGCCGGAATTTGGGTAACCCAAGTGTGATCTGGGGTCGGGATGATGAAACCATCTCCATCGGTAGCTGAGCCTTCACGATCTAATACCAAAACACTTTTTAATTCTTTGGCTTCAGATAAAAAGATCGCGGCCGAATAGGGAACCAGCCGCATGGTTTCAGATAGAGCCTGAAAAACACTCTCAAAAGTTTCCGCTTCGGCAATCGTATGGCTGGCCCGATAAAGCAGGGAGGTCGCTTGAAGATCGGTTTGGGTTGTTTCGAGTATTTGAATGTTTTTGATGGCCGATGCAATTTGGTTCGCCAGGGTTTGCAAGGTGAAAATATCGTCCTCGCCGAAAGCATCCAGGTGTGAATTTTGAACGTCTAAGGCTCCTAAAATCTCGCCACCCAAACTTAATGGAATACCAACTTCAGATTTGGTTGCTGGCAAACTTTCGATCGGTAAGTAATAGGGGTCCTCACTGACGTCAGCCGCCACCCAGGGCTGATTGTGTTCGGTGACCCACCCAATAATGGAGTGCGATCCAACCCGAACTCGAAAACCTTGGGCCGCGGACGTAATCATTTCGCCGGAGGTAGTCCGCAAAACCGCATGTTCTCGGCCACCGTCAATCAAATATATTGAGGCATGGTAATGACCAAACCGTTCCACAATCAGATCAACGGTAAGTTGCAAAATCTGATCCAAGCTGGTGGCCGAGGTGGCAATTTGGGCTACTTCGGCCGCGGTCCGAACTTGTTCGGTCCGCACTTCAACCACCGATTCGAGCGAGCGATAAAGCTCACTCAGTTCATCGGCCATATGATTGAACGAATTTGCCAGCAGGCCTAATTCGTCATTGCTCTCAATATTTGCCCGGCGTTGTAGGTCACCTTGGGCAAAATGCTCGACGGCCTCGGTCACTTCTTGAATTGGTTTGACGATCTGCCGAGTACTATAAAATATCAAAAGGCCAAGGATGGTCATTGCGACCAGAAATAACCCAATATTAATTGCTGCTGTGTTGCGCAGCGGTATAAAAATGTCATCTTGGGGGACTTCAATAACAATTCCAATTTGAAGTTCAGGGATCCAATCATAGCGGGCAATTACAGATTGCCTGGATATGGATGAATCAAATTCCACCAGGCCTTGTGCGTTTTCACCCATGAGTAAGGGGGTAACGGTTTCAATATGTTCAAAGGTTGGGATTAGGGGATTTATTTTGTATGGGCTGACACCGATGCCGGGGGTAATACTTAGATAAGCACCATCTTTGGTGGGATGGGTAACGATATATAGTTCAGCCGAAGGATTGGCAACGGAACCAACTCGCAATATTGGCAAAAACTCCGCTTCGTTTGAAATTCCAATCAAATGGTATTCAGGTTCTCCAGTTGGATCCAGATGGGGTTGGGAGGTAAATAGTCGGAGTTTATTAGAAAGCGTCAAACCGTAATAGAATGGGGCCGTATGGTAAAGCGCAATTGAAGATGGGGTTTCAAATAAACTCTGGTAGGACGCAGAGCTCATTTTTTCACCCTCCCATTCTGGCGTAGTAGATAGTAATATCGTGGCATCTGGAGACGCAATTACCAGGTCGTCAAAGAAAGCGGGATCTTCAGTTAAGGCAGCCTGGTAGAGCTCAATGATTTGGGCCTTGATCGTTTGATATTCCGGACTATCAGAGGGGGCAATCAGAAATTCATCCAGGATGGTGGCAAATTGGGAGTCATTTTCTAGGTTCTCTAAAAAATATTTTTTTTCTGCTACCAGGTTTTGATACTGTTCCTTCTGATCTTGTCCAGCGAGTGTAATAGAGTTTATGCAGAATTAGCAGCGGCAGTTCGCCATCGTTGGGTCTGTGAA
>CAYVQU010000008.1:0-62212 GCA_964453155.1 uncultured Anaerolineales bacterium
AAACCTGAAACCTGAAACCTGAAACCTGAAACCTGAAACCTGAAACCTGAAACCTGAAACCTGAAACCTGAAACCTATGGAAACCATACGAATACTTGGTATTGAAACTTCTTGCGACGAAACCGCGGCCGCGGTGGTTGAGAATGGGCGCGTGATTTTGTCGAATGTGGTCGCTTCTCAGGTTGATTTGCATGCCCAATTTGGGGGTATTTTCCCTGAGGTCGCCTCCCGGCAGCATATTTTGACAATTTATCCCATCGTGGAGCAAGCTTTACGGGAGGCACACTTGGGCATGGGTGATTTGGACGCCATCGCGGTTACCCGTGGGCCTGGGCTGCCTGGATCGTTAGTCGTGGGGGTAAATATGGCCAAGGGCTTGGCCTTAGGAAGTGGCTTACCCCTGGTGGGGGTCAATCACCTGGAGGCGCATTTATATTCGGCCTGGTTGTATCCGGCGAATGGCCCCGATTCAGTCCCCCCTGAACCCCAATTCCCCCTAATGGCGTTAATTGTTTCCGGCGGCCACACCGAACTTATTCTAATGCGTGATCATCTGACCTATGAGCGATTGGGCGCCACCCTTGATGACGCGGCCGGAGAAGCGTTTGATAAAGTTGCCCGATTGTTAGGTTTGTCCTATCCGGGGGGGCCGGCCATCCAAAAAACCGTTTTAGCTGGTAGTGATCCCACCACAATCAAGTTCCCCCGCGCCTGGCTGTCCGGAACCTGGAATTTCTCTTTCAGCGGCCTGAAAACCGCGGTATTGCGCGAAGTCCGTGGTCTAGAAGCGGCCGACGAGGAAATTCCGGTCGCCAATTACGCGGCCAGTTTTCAGGAGGCTGTGGTCGATGTGTTGGTGACGAAAACGCTCAATGCGGCTGAAGAATATGATGCGAAGGAAATCTTGATCGCGGGCGGGGTCTCAGCAAACAAAGCTTTACGCGAGACCATGATTGAAAAATCACCGCTTCCCGTTCAGGTCCCCCCCATCTGGCTGTGTACCGATAACGCCGCGATGATCGCTGGCGCGGGTTGTTTCCGCTTTCAAAAAGGGGAACGCGCCTCTTTCGATATGGATGTGCTGCCAAATTGGCCACTATCGGAATTATGAGGTGGGTCCCCAGACCTAAATGATCTGACTGTCAAACTTTTTAGACCATATCGACTTTTCGGACATCCAGAAAAAGAGATTGTTATTCAAGCCCCTGAGTTCAGCATAAACTTAGGGGTTTTATCTTTTTTTGGATTCTGTGATAAACTTCGGCGCTAATTTATCTGTGCAGAAGCTCATCCCCTAAATGGTAATTTTCACTGCACAGAGTAGGAGTTTGTAATGGTAGCAGCTACTATTGTATCGGCGGCCTACGTCGCCTTTCAGATGATGGCAGATATTGCCAGTTTACGGATTGTGATGATTGCCGGGTTTTCGATCGATGCCGGAACCTTTGTATATCCGTTCACCTTTACATTGAGGGATATGGTTCACAAAACCGCAGGGATCAAGGCAGCCCGGGCATTAATCGTGATGGCCGCGGTCTTGAATTTGCTCATGGCGGGTTTGTTTTGGTTAACATCCATTTTGCCTGCGGATATGGCCATTGGCCCCCAAAAGGAATTCGGGATGGTCCTCTCCCCGGTCTGGCGGATTGTCTTTGCTTCGATTGTGGCCGAGGTTGTTGCCGAGTTAATCGATACCGAGGGATACCGGCTTTGGATTGAGAAAGTGACTCACAAATATCAATGGGCCCGGGTTTTGGTTAGTAATTCGGTCAGCATCCCCATCGACAGTATAATCTTCGTATGGATTGCATTTGGGGGTTTAATGCCTTCGGTGGTGGTCTGGTCGATCTTTATGAGTAATGTCATCATCAAAGGGTTGACGACCCTCATTAGTTTGCCAGGTATTTATCTTGTCAAGGAAAAACCGGCTGCCTAAAAAAATTAAGACCTTCCAGGTTTCAAAAACCTGGAAGGTCTTGGTCTCCAGAAACATCCTGGGTCTGAAGCTGGGATGTTTTATTCTTTAAAAATCTTTTCTCCAGCCCGAATCGGTACTTTGACGCGATTCTCCCATGGGGTTAATGGACAAGACCAGCTGTCGTTATATGCACAATAGGGATTGTAGGCCAGGTTGAAATCGATTAAAAATTGACCCCCGCCTAAAAATTCAGGTTCTAAATACCGTCCAGCGCCATAGGTTTCAGTATTCGCGAGGGAATCAACAAATGGGAGGAAATAACCATAATCGTTGGTTAATATTGTCAGGGTCGCGGTTTCCCCATCGATTTCAAATGAGAAATTACCGTATCGGGTGTAGGTTTGGGAATCACCAGTCGAGGTTTGGACTACAATTTCTTCTTGTTGTGGAAATTGTTCAACCTTCAAAGTTAGCCGCAAATCCTGGTTTTCTGGGAAGTAGGCTAATCCTTCAAAATTTGATTTTTGTTTAGGGGTGAGGGGACTTTGATCGTGACGGCTAAAAAATTCATCTTTGGCGGTGCGGAATTGGGTCAAATCGCTCATTTTCATCTCCGGGATATCAGGTATTTTGCCATTGCGATTTGGACGCCCCAAAAAAATTGTTTCTTACCCCATTTAAAAACCCAAACCGCCCGGATGGGGGGCTCCAGTCCCCGGGGCGGTTTCGAGTGAAGAGGAGAATGCACTTATTATTTTACGGGTTCAGATAAGCACAACATGAATTTAAATTAAGGGAATTATGAGAATGTAGATATTGCGGGGTTTTGGGGGATTTTGGATCATATCCCGCAATCCCTTAGCAGGTGGGAGGGTTGATGAATTAGAGCTGATCTTCAGGTGCTCATCTGCAATTAGAGTACACTGGTCAACGCTTTGAGGGTTAACGGTCCTTCCCGCAGAATTTTTATTTCAGTGGTGGTGCAATCGACAACGGTGGAGGGGACGCCCCCAGGAGTGCGGCCGCCATCCATGATGAGATGAACACGCCCAGTGAGCTGCCGGAGTACTTCCTGCGCAGTACAGGCATTTTTATCACCTGACAAATTTGCCGAAGTGACGGCCAATGGGCCGGTTTGGGCCATCAGCGTTAAGGCATCGGGATGATCGGGCACCCTGACGCCGATCGTTGGGATGGGCGCGAGGATTTCGGGTAAATCGGGATGCCGGGGCACGATCAGGGTCAAAGGTCCTGGCCAAAACTTCTCAGCAAGTTTGCGGGCTGAGGGGCCAATATTGATCGCAATCTGATCGAGTTGGGTGCTGTCTCCCAAAAGCAAGGCGATGGCTTTGGTGTGGTTGCGTCCTTTAACCACGTATAACCGCTCGATGCTCTCTTCATTAAAAGCTGGAGCTGCCAAACCATAGACAGTGTCGGTGGGAAAGGCGACCAAGCCACCATTTTCGAGGGTGTTGATCGCGTGGGGAATTGCCGCCGGATTTTTTGATAGGATGGTTTCTGTTTTCATAGTGGAGTTTCAATTTTAACCAATCTATCCCGTCCGGCAAGGTCAGGGAGACATTTGACCATGGAATCAGGAAAATACTCATAGGCCAGATTGACCGCGGCAACCCCTTGGGCATCTTCAATTTCCAGGAGAATAATTCCCCCTGGAGCCAGGTATGGGGATACGGCCGCCAGTAATGCTCGAATTAAGTCCAGGCCATCCGGTCCCCCATCCAGGGCCAGGGTGGGTTCTTCCTGAAAAACGGGTAAACCACGTAATGTTTTTGAGGGAATATAGGGGAGATTGGCGGTAATGAGATCGAATTGCGAATTGGGTGTGGGAAATTCAGAGAGCAGGTTGGAGGGGATGAACTGAAGGCGGTCGGAGACGTTGTGGCGGCGCGCGTTTGCGGTGGCAATTTCCAGTGCTGCTGGGGAAATATCAGCAGCGATTCCTTGTAAATCGGTGCAATTGACAGCCAGGGCGATGGCAATGCAACCCGAGCCGGTTCCAATGTCGGCAAAATTTCGCCGGGTTGGATCTTCTTCGAGCCATTTCAGGGCGGTCTCAACCAATAATTCAGTTTCGGGTCGCGGGATGAGAACTGCGGGTGTGACCTGGAATTTGAGAAGAAAAAACTCCCACTCCCCGAGAATATATGGGAGTGGGAGACCGTTGAGATACTTTTCAAGCGCCGTGACGAGTTCGTCGCGCTGGTTGTCGGTAAGACGTTCTTCTGGATGAGCTAAAATCCAGGCTCGGGATTTTCCCATAAAATTGGCCAGCAAAACCTGAGCGTCTAACTGGGGTGATTCGGTCGTACCTTGAATTCGCTGAACGATGAGATGCTGCCATTCGGCAACGGTGAGTGTTGGAGCTGGAAATGCGAAGTTTTCTGCCATTAATTACGCACCAATCCCAAGTCAGCGATCACTGTTTACTAATTATCCAAACCCGCGGCTGCTAAGCGTTCTGCTTCGTCTTTGGTCGCGAGTTCATCGATAAACACATGAATATCCCCATCCATCACACTAGAGATATTGTAGGATGACACATTTATGCGATGATCGGTCACCCGGGACTGCGGAAAATTGTAAGTTCGGATTTTTTCGGAGCGGTCGCCGCTGCCAACCTGGGAGCGACGTTCGGAATCAATTTCATCCCGACGTTTTTGCTCTTCAATTTCGTACAAACGCGCCTTGAGAATGCTCATAGCCCGCATCCGATTTTGGAGTTGGGAGCGTTCATCCTGACATTGGACTACCATCCCCGTAGGGAGGTGGGTCAGGCGCACGGCGGTCGAGTTTTTCTGGACGCTCTGACCACCAGCCCCGGCCGATTTGTAGACATCCATTTTGATGTCGCGGTCGGGGATGTCAATTTCAACATCATCGACTTCGGCCATCATGGCAACGGTTACGGTAGATGTATGAATTCTCCCCTGGGATTCGGTCACGGGGACCCGTTGGACGCGATGTACGCCTGACTCGAATTTCAATTTTGAGAAGGCGCCTTTGCCCTTTATCATGAAAGAAACTTCTTTGATTCCGCCGACCCCGGTATCGTGCTGAGAGAGTAATTCAACTTTCCACCCCTGGCGTTCAGCGTAGCGGCTGTATAGGCGGTACAATTCGGCTCCAAATAGACCGGCTTCATCCCCACCGGCACCAGCCCGAATTTCGACAATCACGTTGCGGGCATCACGCGGGTCTTTGGGGAGCAATAACCCTTTAATTTCCATTTCCAGAGTGGGGATTTGATCTTCTAGTTCAGAAATTTCTAGATTGGCGAGTTCGACGAGTTCCTCGTCGCCACTGTCGCGCAGTTCTTTGGCTCCGGCCAGATTTTCGATTGCCTGCCGGTATTGACTTGCTTTTTTGATGATCGGTTCCAGATCAGAACGCTCTTTGGCGAGTTCTGCGGCGCGCTGGTAGTTATCACCCACACTCATTAATTCTTGATTCAATTCTTCGTAGCGTTGTTCGATTCCGGCTAATTTGTCTAACATAAGCTCACTTGGTTTTTCGATTTACATATTTACTCACGCAAAGACGCAAAGTCACCGAGCTTTTCCTGGGTCTTTGCGCCTTTGCGTGAAATATGGTCAGTGTTATTTTATATGCTTTTTTATGCGCCGCTGATTATACCACCGGGAACCTTTTTGTCATTTCACTCGTTTAATTTGTGTAATTGTCCAACTTATGACATCTGTTGTGCAGTTATCCAGAGCGCTTTAGCGTCTTCCAACTTCAAGCCAGAAGGTTCCAGCTCCTGGCGGGTCTGATTTCGGAGAGGTCATTATGAAAAAATCATTTCTTACCTTATTCATTGTACTCATTGCAGGGATTGTATTTCCAAGCACTGCGTTTGCCGACGGCATCATCATCCCCGAACCGCCAATTTGTGATCCGGATCCCTGCTTCCCAGGACCGATCCCAATTTCTCAACTAGAGATTCGCTATCATCATGTGCATGTATCAATTTCGGATCAGGTTGCTGTGACCCACGTCGATCAGGTTTTTTATAACCCGAATGATTGGACTGTGGAGGGAACGTATGTGTTTCCAATTCCAGCCGGGGCAGCAGTTTCTGAATTTACCCTGTGGATCGCTGGCGAACCCGTTCAGGGAGAAATCCTGGCCGCGGATGAAGCCCGTCGAATTTATGAAGAAATCGTACGAGAGCTTCAGGATCCGGCCTTGTTGGAATATGCCGGTCAAGGTGCGGTAAAAGCCCAAGTGTTTCCCATCCCTCCCGGGGGTGAACGACGGATTGAACTGGAATATGTCGAAGTTTTGGCCGCCGAAAATGGCCTGGTGCGTTACCAATATCCCCTCAATACTGAGAAGTTTTCAACCCAGCCCTTAGATGAAGTTATTATCAATGTAGATGTTCGTGCCAACCAATCCATCCGGGCCACCTATTCTCCGTCGCATCCCATCGCGGTGAGTAAAGAAAGCACCGAGTACGTCACAATCGGGTATGAAGAGAACAATGTTAAACCCGACGCGGATTTTATCTTGTATTACTCCATTGGAGAAAGTGAGGCCTTCCATCTTCTGACTTATCGCGATCCAAACGATGATGGTGATGGATTTTTTATGGTTTTGTTGGCTCCACGTCCCGATGTGGCAATTGCGCCAGTACCCAAAGATGTAATATTTGTTTTGGATCGCTCCGGGAGCATGGAGGGTGAGAAGTTTTCTCAAGCCCAGGATGCACTGAAATACATTTTGCAGCAGCTCAACCCCGAAGATCGTTTCAATGTAATTTCGTTCAGCACGGGCATTGAATCTTTTTCGCACTCCCTTCAACCCACTTCGGAAGTTAATTCGGCTGTGGATTGGGTCGATCGTCAGGCCGCGGTCGGCAGCACCGATATTAATCGTGCTTTGCTCGAAGCCGCGACGGTTGCCGATGTTGAGCGTCCCACTTATCTCATCTTCCTCACCGATGGCTTGCCAACTGAAGGCGTGGTGGACAACCAGAAAATTCTGGACAATTTTACGCACAACGCACCGGCCAATATTCGCCTCTTCAGCTTTGGGGTGGGGTATGATGTTGATACGTATCTGCTCGACTCGCTGGCAAAAAACCATCATGGCACGTCAACTTATGTCACCCCTGGTGAATCACTGGATGAAATACTTTCGACCTTTTATGCCAAAATTAGTACGCCGGTTCTTACCGATCTGGAATTGGATTTTGGCAAGCTGGTCACTTATGATCGTTACCCCCACACCTTCCCAGATTTATTTGTCGGTTCTCAAATTGTAGCCGTTGGCCGCTACCGAGAAGGCGGAACCACGGATATCACCTTGACTGGCCAGGTCAATGAGGATAGTCAAAAATTTGAATTCTCAGATCAAGTCTTCACCACCAGCCGCAATCCACAATCCGAAAGCGAAACACCCCACTTCCTCCCTCGCCTGTGGGCCACTCGTAAGATTGGCTACCTCCTCAACCAAATCCGCCTTAATGGGCCTGAGCAGGAACTGATCGATCAAATTGTGCGTTTGAGTATCCGATATGGAATTGTGACCCCTTACACTTCGTATCTGGTCACCGAACCGACCCCTTTAGGCGCTGCTGAACAAAACCGGATCGCAGCGGAGCAGTTTATGGCGCTGGAAGGGGCTCCCCAGGCCGACACTTATGGCCGCGCCGCGGTGGAAAAAGCCGCTACTCAAGGCGAAATGGAAGAAACCGATTCGATCTCAAGTCCGCCAATTGAAGCTGCTAACCAGGTTAAAGTTGTCGGCTCACGAACCTTTGTGTTTGTCGAGGCTGTGTGGATTGATACTGCTTTTGATCCCGACACGATGCCGACCTTAAAAGTGGCTTTTCTTTCAGAAGATTATTTCGATTTGGTAGCCGCCCGGCAGAATTTGGCAGGAGCTTTTGCCTTAGGATCCCGAGTGATTGCCATCTCGGATGGGATTGCCTACGAGGTGGTTGCGGCTGATCAACCCGGCGATGTTTTTGATATCCCCGCGGGCACGGAGATTGTTCCAGCCCCGGCAGATAAACCCGAAAATACTTCTGAAGTAGTTGCATCTCCTACTAAACCGGCACCCCCCCCTGCCGTCGAGACCGAAGGGTCTCACACCTCCGGGAGCCAGCCGTGTTTAGGTGGTTTGCTGCCGCTGGTTTTACTTCCATTCGGAATCATCGTATTTCATTCTACAAGAATAGATGATTAATAGTAATGCCGCTCCAAGTTGAAGACCCCAGGGGTTTCCAAGAATTATTTGGTGATTGAAATCTGTTAAACGCATCACAGCTTGGGTGTGTAAATCTGTTTTCGAAAACCCTTGGGATCTGTCCTACTTAATGGTTGTGGCGAATCTGAATTGACCAGCAACAAGAGTGACTCTCTCCTGGAATTGAAATTCCTACCAATGGAATCTAACTAACACCCTGGCGAAAATTTAATCAGGGTGTTATGATTTTGTCATAAAGTCGGCTTGCGGGGCAGTACTTAGCATGCTATAATTTGGATAAGATTACGGTAAATTCATTGGAATCCCCCTGATTGACAACAATTTTTTTTTTATTGGTGTGTTATCTCCTCAGTTCGTGGGCGCGCTTAATGACGCGCGTTGACGGGCGGTGGTTGAAAGTGACGCACCCAACTCGCTTTCCCTGGGAAATTTAATTATGGATATTGTAGATTTACAGAAACAGCCTCTGATTGTGTTGCGTCAGAGAGCCACAGCATTGAACGTGCCGCGGGCGGCCCGCCTGAAGAAAGAGCAGCTGGTTGTTCGTATTCGGCAGGCTGAAGCTGCGGAGGAAGGGCTTGAAGTCCACGGTGGAATTTTAGAGATTATGAGCGAGGGGATCGGGTTTTTACGCTCAAACAATTACCAACCCAGTGGCGAAGATGTATATGTCTCACAATCCCAAATCCGACGGTTTAGCTTGCGGAATGGCGATATGGTCGTCGGCCATGTCCGTCCACCGCGCGAAACAGAACGCCATTATGGGTTGCTAAAAGTTGAAACGATCAACGGGATGCATCCTGATCAAGCCCGGTTACGGGCCCGGTTTGAAAATATGACCCCGATCTTTCCGGATCGCCGCTTTGACCTGGAAACTGATTCCCATACCCTTTCAACTCGTTTGATCAACTTGATTTCGCCGATTGGCCGCGGCCAGCGTGGTTTGATTGTTTCGCCGCCCAAGGCCGGTAAAACGACAATTCTCAAAGCCATTACAAATGCGGTCTCGGCCAAACATCCTGATGTCCATCTAATCGTTGCCCTGATTGGTGAGCGCCCCGAAGAGGTCACGGACATGGATCGCACCGTAGATGCCGAGGTGATTTCATCTACATTTGATGAGCCGGTCTCTTCCCATGTACGTGTTGCTGAAATGGTCATGGCTCGCGCGAAACGATTAGTGGAAATGGGGCAGGATGTTGTTATCACCATGGACTCGGTAACTCGCCTGGCTCGGGCTTATAACTTGGTCGTAAACCCCTCCGGTCGGACACTTTCTGGTGGTATCGATCCTTCCGCTTTGTATCCGCCGAAACGGTTCTTCGGCGCGGCCCGTAATATCGAAGAAGGTGGTTCGCTGACTATCATTGCAACTTGTCTGGTAGATACCGGTTCCCGGATGGACGATGTCGTCTATGAGGAATTCAAGGGTACCGGCAATATGGAATTACACCTTTCCCGTCAGTTGCAGGAACGCCGAATTTTCCCTGCGCTTGATATTTCTCGCTCATCCACCCGCCGCGAAGAATTACTTCTTGGTCCCGATATTACCCCCCGAGTCTGGCTGATGCGCCGGATGTATGACCAGATGATCCAACAACCGCCTCACGGAGCCGGGTTGGATCAAGGTACTGCCACCGAGGCTATTTTGGATCGTTTCAAGAAGACCAGGGATAACCAGGAATTCTTGATGTCTCTAAATGAGTAAGTGTGGCGCGGTTTTAGTTGAATTTAGTTTTGACAGTTTATTCAGCGCCACTTGAGCAGATTTCGGTTTGATTTTTACTAGATTTCAAATCATTCTCCGAAATCTGCTGCTGTAATTTGTCAATTTTCAATTTTATTGTGAATGGGAATACGCCTAAAACAGGGATCCCGGTGATTACGAGAAATTTTTCTTGGATTTCCGGGATCGCGTGGTTAATTGCCTTATTGAGCGTGGGTGTGGCTGGATTTCTGGGATGGCATCGTTGGCAGTCTGACCAATCTGAGGCCTCGGTTGAGGTGGTTAATGTCACTAAGCAACCCACCCAGCCCCCTAGGGATCAAGCCATAAATTCACCAACTGACTTACCCCAATATCAAGTTGCAGAACAGAGCAACTCAATACCTAGGGAAGCGAGTCTGAATACGAACATACCCAATCGGCCTCGTCAGGAGGCTGTTGAATATGAAGTTATATTGGGTGATTCGGTTTTTAGCATTGCCTTTGAAAATGGGGTATCCCCTGAAACAATCCTGTGGTCGAATTATGCTTCCCTGAAAGATAATCCTCATGCTTTAGTGCCAGGGATGAAATTGAATATCCCCCCTACAAATGGGGTGTATTATCAGTGGCAAATAGGAGATACCCTGGAGCAAGTCGCCACTGAATTTCGAACTGAATTAGATAAAATTATTTCTTGGTCTGGAAACAAGATCGATTTGACGAACCCAGAAATTGCTCCAGCCACCTGGATAATGATCCCGGATGGTCAACGCGAATTTCAGCAATGGATTATTCCTGTTATGCCGCGGGGTGCCGCGGGAGTTTCTACCGGGATGTATGGTGCTGGGGCTTGCCCAGGGGGTTATGAGGGGCTTTATGGCAGTGGGGCTTTCATTTGGCCGGCGATCAACCGTGGAATTTCTGGTAATGATTATTGGTCAGGCCATCTGGCAATTGATATTGGCTCTGCCCCCGGCGAAGCGATTTTTGCCGCGGATAGCGGCGTGGTGGTGTTCTCCGGGTGGGCTGTAGGTGGTTATGGCAATGTCGTTGCTATTGATCATGGCAACGGATATTCAACTTTATACGCCCACTTGAGCGGCGTCAACGTGAGTTGTGGGCGCAGTGTCACGCAAGGACAGACCATTGGGTTCGGTGGCAGCACTGGTAATTCCACCGGGCCACATTTACATTTTGAAGTTCGCTATCAGGGCGGTTTTGTAAATCCCTGGTATGTGTTACCGGCACCTTAGTTGGATAGATAGTGACCAACCAACTACCAAGCAACCAACCAAACCTTTCCTTTGAGGTAAAAATGACGAAAGAAATTCCTACCCCCCAAACAGAAACGATTTGCGAAACCGAAAATTTTATCGCCTGGCGCGCCAATGAACCAGATGGTGAAACCACTTACCACCTGGAATTGAATAATGTCACGATGCACTTTTTTGCAGAAGAGTGGAAAGAGTTCATGCGGTTGGTGCGATTGTTGGCCAAACAAGGTCGTTAAACAAAAAACTCCCGAGTTTGAGTTGCAAATTTAATTGCTTTACTTCAAACCCGAAAGTCTAAACTCCAACGCACTTATTTGGCGATATTCTCTACATATTCAACTGCCCCTGGACATTCCTTATCAAGCCGAGGCGCGACTTTATCCCAGGTTAGCCTGGTTCCAGAGGTGGCATAAATGGCCGTCGATAGGCACCCTGGTCCAGCGTGATAATTTCCCAGGGTAAAACGCCATAAATCTTCATAAGAACTGACTTTGCTCGGTGCGACCCCGCGGGCATTGGAAATGATTTGAGCAACCTGTTGGCAATTAGCTAATATGGTTTGGGCAAAAATATCTACACTGAAATTGGCATGACTGACATCAATGCCTGCTTCACAGGTGGCGCAGTCCGCATTGGCGCGTACGGCTAACGCGTCCCGTAATAGTTCTTGATCCTCAGGGGGAATGTGGGCATAACCCAGGTTACAAGCGTCTAAGCTGAGTACGTAAGGACAAAACTGATTGAAGAAAGTTGGGTTCCACAATAAGACCGTATCGGCACCCAGCGGGGTTAATTGACCCAGGCCGTATTCTTCTGCGCCATTGAAGGCTCCCGGCCAAAATTGACTCTCTTGCGCAAATAGATTTTTAATTAATTGCGCCGGAATTCCGGTTTCTTGGGCCACCGCTACAATTTGTTCGTCAAATCGATTTTGCCAGGAATCAACCTCAGGGCGAGCGATCTCTAACCCACAGGCATTGGCATAGCCATTTTCTTCCAAGCCCCCAGCAATGCAGGCGGTCGCATCTACAATTCCTTGGGCGATCAATCGGCCTGCTAAATATGTATACGGTGCATCAGTTGACAGCAATTCTGGCCATTCTGGCGTTGCTAACCAACTTGGTACGCCCTCAATTGGGGGGAAGGTTTGCCAAATCGGACCACAACCTGATGTTTGGGCTGCTTCCCAGCGGTCGCTCATTATATCTACATACCACCCCCCACTATCTGGTCCGGTCGATACGCCCCCATCTGTTACTCTCACCACCGCTGTATAGTGCTGACCGCTATCCCCAAAACTTGAATCCGCCCAAAAAGTAACAATTACCCCCTCAGCTAGGGTCGGCCGGAGGGGAACTTCGCAAGTATTGCCCTCACATACGATGGGGATATCGTTGTAGGTGCCCTGAATTTGGGTAATATGCTCGTTAGGGAGGGGCTCTTCAGCCAGAATTATGAGATATGGCAATTCTGCGCAGCGATTGTTATTTGGCGTGGGCGTGCAGCCTTCTACTGTGAGCCAGGCTTCGGGCGTGGGTAAATCAACTAAAACGGTTTTCTCTTTGGTCTCCGAAGCAACTTGAAGGAGATATAACCCCTCACAATTAGCAGTATCTTCCCCATCTAAAACTGGATCACATGTTTCAGTTTCTTGCCATTCATCAAAACGATCTTCTCCACAGAAAATGTAAACATCGTCATCGTAAGGCAAGCCATCATGGTCGACAATAATTTTGCATTCTACCGAATTGTCCGACCACCGCATCAACCACCATTCGAATTCGACATACTGTACGACGATCTCAGTTTCTCGAGAAGGAGGATCGATTGCATAGTCTTGAGCATTCGCTCTAGAATAAAAAAATAGAGGAATGATAAATGCAAATACGGTAAGGAGTTTCGGCTTCAACAAAATATTTCTAACAATGCAATGTGGAAAGGTAGTCGGCAGATTATGGAAAGCATTTTTGTAAATACAAGCTAAAATCGAAATCTGCTCTGGTGTGGCGGTAAACCAGGTTGATCTTTTTAGGGATAAACCGCCAAATACATAATTCTGATATCGATGTAAGGATTTCTCTCATGATTATATCCTACAAATACTTTTTTCTGCTGCGAAGAGGATTGCAAAATAATTAAAAAGTCAATACATCATAGCTCGGCCTTAAGCCGAAACCAAAAATTTTACCCGCAAAGATCGCGGAGAAAAGTATAGAATGCCTCTGCGTACTCCGTGTGCGCTGCGGTTAAAGATCATCGCGAACAAAGTAAATGTTTTCAGGTAATACGATATCAAAAGAGATGGTACCGAATCACCCTTGCTTAATTTTCATAATTTTCATAAGATGAAAAGTAGACTTACAATATCTTGATTACCAGCTTTGCCCGTGTTACACTCCTATTATGGCCGTTCCTGTCTTGGTAATGACCCCCGTGAAAAGTTTCGGGGAACTGATTCAACAAGCTCTGCAAGATACTGACTTGTATCGAGTTACTTTAGTGCATACTGCTGATCAAGTTTTGGAACGAGTTACCGAGTCTTTTCCAGTCGTTATACTCGATCTGGATTTAGAAGAAAAACCGATTGACCTTATCGAAAAATTGAAAGAGGTTCAAGCGGAATTGAGAATCATCGCGATGAAGGATGAAGCGGGGCAATCCGATTCGGGGCTGGGTGAACAATCATTGGCGGCTTTTTTAGAAGGAGCTTTTTATTTACCAGATTTATTAGATGCTATCGAGCGAGTAACTTCTGATCTATCTGGTACAGTGGCCAAAGCGGCAAAATCCGAGGCTAGTACGACAACCTTTCCCTCAACTGCTGATAGCAACAAACGAACTGCGAAACTAAAACCGGCCCCCGAATGGTTGCAAGATGTCGATCGAGCGGCCCAGCATCTGACCCGTCTTTCTCTTGAATCTGCTGCCCAAGCGGCATTGATTACCCGGGGCACGCAACTTTGGGCTTATGCTGGTCAATTACCGCAACCCGCCGCAGACGAATTAGCGCAGTCGGTCGCCCATTACTGGGCCAGGGATGGGGGGAGTGATTTGGCTCGGTTTATCCGCTTGGAAGCCAGCAATAGTGAATATATGTTATATGCCACCGGGTTGGGTGGCGATTATGTGTTGGCCTTGGCATTCGAAACTGAAATGCCGTTCAGTGAAATTCGTTCTCAAGCGAGCAGTTTGGCACGTGAGTTGGCCCATCCCCCCAAAGATTCTGAGCCGGTGAAGATTAATGGCGAAGTCAATCAAACTGAGTTGGAAGCCGATGAAAAATCACAGCCAAATTTTGTCGCAACTTCGTTGATTTCAGATGAAATCCAACCGCAAAACAACAACACCGAAATTCCCGTAGATTGGCGACCGGATCAAGACGTTTCTGAAGGTCGGCAGGCATTTTTTGAAGAATTACTCTCTAGTGTTGAAATTCCAAATCCAGAGGGGGGGGCTGCCCCAATAGAAATTGAAGTACCGCAATCTCAAGATCAGGAAACTGCTAGTGAAACGCAGACTGAGATCGATGATGAAAAACTGTCCCGACTAGCTGCTCTATTGCAAACTTCTGAAGTTGATGAAAGTCTGGGAGAGGTAGATGTTGAAGAGGCCCAGGCCCTTGAATCAACACCGGTCATAGAACCCAAAGAAGAGCAGCCAGGGTTGGTGGAGCCAATTGATACCGGTGAACTTGACCTCCCGATTGATGAAGTTTCACTCGCCAACCTGATTAATGCTACTATTGAAGATGATCTCCCTGAAATTGACCTGTTCACAGCCGACTTTGAAGAAAAAGAAAGTAACACCGAGGCATTTGAAAATTACCTGAAATCACCAGCGGAGACAGACCCGCCCGATTATTTGGTCGAGGTGTCATTAGATGATGAGGGGGCCGAGGCCGTTATCGAAGATCATGAAAAAATTACAGTCCAAGACCCAGCTGTAGATTCGAAATTTCCGATTCCCAAAAGCCTGATCGATATCATGCAGCAACAAGGCGATGATGAAATTGAGCCCGAGGTGGTTATCGATCCGCCCGTGGAAACAGAAAAGGAAATTCAGGACGTCGACGTTGATCAGGATCAAAATAAGGTTTTTGAATCCGCTGAAGATAAACCTTTTGAAATAGCTGCAGAGGGACTTGAAGCCTCTTCAATAGAAAACGTTCAAAAAATTGAAGTTGATCCGGCAATTTCCTCCGACGCTCAAGATTTGCCCGCCCACCTGGCAGAAACAATTCCCACCTCAGTTGAGGCCACCCCGGCTAATCAGGCAGTGGCAACCCTGTCTTCGGAAGGGTTCGAAGCAATTGATCCGGCCTTGCATAATTTAGTTTATGCCTGTGTGTTGGTGCCCAGAATTCCGCAGCACCATCTGGTGGGTGATCTGGCCATCTACCTTAACCAATGGGTGGTGCAATTGGGTTTGGCCTTTGGCTGGCGTTTAGAGCACATCGCCATCCGACCCAATTACTTACATTGGGTGGCTGCCGTGCCGCCGGCGACATCCCCCGGTCATATGGTTCGGAATTTACGTGAACATGCTTCTAAGCGAATTTTTGCAGAATTCCCACGCTTGGCTCGGGAAAACCCTTCCGGCGATTTTTGGGCTCCAGGCTATTTAATCATCAATGGGCAAACGCCACTATCTCACCAAGTTGTGCAAGACTTTATTGGGAAGACACGCCAACGTCAGGGAACCTCACTAGCGCGCCACTCCTATACCACCCGGTAATTATTCATAGCCAAGTACCTCAACTCACAAAACAAAAAAATTTATGCCTCCTATCTTATACCTAATTGATGGTCATGCTCTCGCCTATCGAATGTATTTTGCTTTAACTCGCGGTTCGGGGGCCAACCGCTGGGTGACCAATTCGGGTGAACCCACTGCTGGAATTTACGGGTTTACCAGCGTGTTATTACGCATTTTTGAACAGGAAGCGCCTGATTATTTGGCGGTGGCCTTTGATACGGGAAAAACTTTCCGTGATGAAATGTTTCCGGACTATAAAGGCACTCGTGAAAAAATGCCCGATGATTTACGAACTCAAATTACTCGCATTCGTCAATTGGTCGATGCATTTGGTATCCCCCGCTTGGAAATCGAGGGCTATGAGGCCGACGATGTGTTGGGCAGTGTAGCCCGTAGTGCGGTGGCGAAGGGCTTGGGGGTAAAAATATTCACCGGCGACCGAGACTTACTCCAACTCGTCGAGGACCGGATCATCGTCAATCTGCCGGGGCGATCCCTGGCCGATGCTAAAGACTATTTGCGGGCGGATGTATTTGAGTATATGGGCGTGCGTCCTGATCAAATAGTCGATTATAAAGCCTTAGTCGGGGATAGCTCGGATAATATCCCTGGCGTAAAGGGGGTTGGAAAAAAAACGGCAACCACGCTTTTGCAGAAATACGAGACTCTCGATAAGGTTTATGAAAATCTGGATGAATTTTCACCCGGAGTGCGCAATAAATTAACCACCGATAAAGAAAATGCCTATCTGAGTCAGAAGTTGGCTGATATTGTAACGGACCTTGAGATTCCACTGGATTTAGAACAAGCCCGTCCCGATCAGTATGAACCTGAAACGATCCGGGCCTTATTCCGGGAGTTGGAATTCCGTTCTTTGATCAAGCGTTTAGATGAATTAAATCGCAAATTTGGCAAAGGAAGTTTGGAGCCAGGGCAACAACTTTCTCTCTTTGATGAAACCCCAAATTTGGGAGACGTAACCCCAGAGCCTGTCGGTGATCTTCAAGTCCAAATTGTCGCTACCGAGGCCGATTTACACGCGCTGGTTGTCGAACTCGAAAATGCCAGCATGATCGCTTTTGATACCGAAACCACCTCCACCGATCAAATGCAGGCGGAATTAGTCGGAATCTCTTTAGCAGTTGAACCGCATCAGGGTTACTATATTCCAGTCGGCCACGATGAAGGCCAACAACTTGATCGGCATCAGGTAATAACAGCGTTGCAGGGGCCATTAACCGCCTCGAATATTCCCAAAGCCGGCCACAACCTAAAATATGATTATGTTGTCTTAGCGCGCTACGGATTGGCAGTCAGCCCCTTAGCATTTGATTCAATGATTGCTGAATGGTTGATAAACCCGGCCTCCCGCAATTTAGGGTTGAAAAATCTGGCCTGGGTGCGGCTAGATCATCAAATGACAGAAATTGAAGAATTGATCGGTAAGGGGAAAAAACAAAAGAGCATGGCCGAAGTATCCATTTCTGATGCGGCGGCCTATGCTGCGGATGACGCTGCAGTCGTACTTCAATTGTTGCCTATTTTGCAGGCTGAGCTGGAGAAAACGCAAGTACGCTCCATTTTTGATGAAATGGAAATGCCCCTGGTTCAGGTCTTGGCAGCCATGGAGATGGCCGGGATCACTTTAGACGTGACATTTTTAGAAGATATGTCGGCCAATTTGGGTAGTCGGCTGGCAGAAATTCAAGATTTGATCCACACTACGGTTGGAGAGACTTTCAATATAAATTCCACCCAGCAACTCTCAAGAGCGTTATTTGAAACGCTCCAACTCACACCCCCGGCCGGTACCAAGAAAACTGCGAGCGGATTTTTCTCAACCGCCGCCGGGGTGCTCGAAGCGCTGCGGGGGAAACATCCGGTTGTCGATTGGGTTTTAGAACAACGCGAATTATCCAAATTGAAATCCACTTACGTCGATGCGCTTCCAACACAAGTAAATCCAAACACCGGCCGGGTGCATACCTCGTATAATCAAGCCGGTTCCCGCACGGGGCGAATTGCATCTTCCAACCCCAATCTTCAGAATATTCCCATTCGTACCGAATTAGGGCGTTTGGTTCGGCATGCCTTTGTTTCAGCCCCAGGAAACCAACTATTGGCGGTCGATTACTCACAAGTTGAGTTACGGATCGTGGCCCATATGGCCCAAGATCAAGCCATGTTAGCGGCATTTCAGTCGGGACAAGATATTCACGCGACGACGGCTGCTGCAATTTATGGGATTGACCAGACTGAGGTCACCAAAGAACACCGCCGGCATGCGAAAGCCATTAATTTTGGTCTGATCTACGGCATGAGCGCGTTCGGATTAACTCGGACAACAGATCTAACCTTAGCCGAAGCCGAAGATTTCGTAGCCGCGTATTTCCAAAAATTTCCTGGAGTAAAAGATTATTTGGATAGCATCCGTAAGCAAGCGGCTGAGTGGGGATATGTAGAAACCTTATTGGGCCGGCGCCGCTATTTCCCTGGCTTGCAAAACCCGGTGAATCACCAAGTCCGTCAGCGGGAGGAGCGCGAAGCTATTAATGCCCCCATCCAGGGTACCGCGGCTGATATTATGAAAGTGGCGATGCTCCGAGTTTCCAAGGCCTTGCAGGATAAAGAGCCTTCGGTGAAGTGCCTGTTGCAAGTTCATGATGAATTGGTTCTTGAGTGTCCCGCAGCCCAACTGGCCGAAATTGCAGCTTTGGTACAGCAAGTGATGGAAAATGCTTATTCATTGGATGTGCCATTGAAAACCGAAGCGCGCAGTGGTACCAATTGGGGAGATCTGAAGCCTTTGATTGTATCCCCAGCCTGAAAGTTGTGGGGTAAAATGAGCATTGAGCAAAAACATGACAAACCGTGAAAACCGCTACCATCAAGCTGTGACCCAGGGGCATTCGGCTGCCTGGGATCAAGAATGGGATCAAGCCACGGCTTATTATCGGCAAGCGTTAGATGCGAAACCCGATGACCCCAGTGCCCTCAATAGTCTGGCCTTGGCGCTCTTCGAAATGCAGGAATATGAGGAGTCGCTGCAATTCTATCTTCGCGTGGTAGAAAAAGTACCCCAGGACCCCGTCCCCTTAGAAAAAGTTGCCCGAATATATGAAATTCTCAACCGTCCAAAAATTGGGTCAGAAACTGCTGTCCGGGCCGCGGAACTATACCTGAAAACCGAAGATGTAAACAAAGCAATAGAGAACTGGACACGGGCAGTTGGAATGAACCCCGAACATCTGGGTGCCCATTCCCGGTTGGCTGTGGTTTATGAACGTTTGCGCCGGATTCCTCAAGCCGTCCGAGAATATTTGCATATTGCCAGCCTGATGCAAAACGCGGGGGACCGTGACCGGGCTGCTCAAGCAGTCAATCGGGCTTTACGGATTTCTCCCAATAATGACGAGGCCCAGCAGGCCTTAGTCATGCTCCGAGATGGAGTCATGTTGCCAAAGCCCGCCCGTCCGCAAGGTGGAACAGGGCCTATTCGGCCTTCAGCGGGAAATCAACTTGAAGCCCCCGAAGATGATATTGATGAAGATAGCGACCAGAATCCGATCGATGAAGCCCAGTCAAAAGCATTATCGGTCTTAGCTACTTTGTTTTTTGAGCAAACGAGTGAAGAACGTGAAGAACAAACTACTCGTCGGGGATTGCAAGCCATCGTGGATGGTACTGGCCCACTGTTCGACAAAAATGTAGATAAAAATAAATTGATGCTGCACTTGGGCCAAGCAGTTGAGGCCCTTACGATGGGAGATAATGATCGGGCCGCAGGTGAATTGAAACAAGTGATCGATATCGGCCTCCATCATGCGGGAGCCTACTTTAGTTTGGGGTTACTAATGGCACAATCAGATCGTTTAGAAAGTGCGATGCGGAATCTCAAACGCGCGGTGAATCATGCTGATTTTTCTTTGGCCTCCCGGCTGCTGATGGGGCAGGCTTATCGGCATAAAGGGCAGGTTTGTGAAGCCTCTGTTGAGTTTCTCGAAGCCCTTAGTTTAGCTGATGCTAGCGCGGTATCCCGGTCAAATGCCGATGGCTTACGGCAATTGTATGAGCCATTAATTGAGGCCCATGCGCGAAACGCTGAAGACGAAAAATGTGCCCAACTTTGCGATACCATCTCAGAAATGCTGGTGCGGCCGCAATGGCGCCGAAATCTGAAAAATATTCGGCAGCAATTAGCTCATGAAGATAGCGGCCCACCTTCTCCGATTGCCCAATTTATCACTGAGGCCAGTAGTAGCCAGGTCGTAACCGCCATGAGTTCAGTTCGAAATTTGGCCCGGGAAGGCCGCCTCCAGGCTGCGATTGAAGAAGCCCTATTTGCTCTTGAAGAAGCCCCCACTTATTTACCCCTTCATATTGCGATTGGTGATCTGTTAGTGACGGGAAACCAAATTCAAGGCGCCATTGACAAATTTAAGGTTGTGGCGCGGTCTTACAGTGTTCGCGGGGAGACTGGTCGGGCAATCGATATGTTCCGGCGGGTAATTGACATGTCTCCAATGGATTTGACAGCCCGCGAGAAGTTGATCGATCAATTAGTGGCGCGGGGTGAAAATGAAGACGCCATCAAAGAATATATCAAAACTGCAGAGGTCCACTATAGTTTAGCGGAATTAGAGGCTGCTCGGAAATCGTATACTCGGGCCTTGCGTTTTGCTCAACAAACTGGAATTAGTTCCCAGTGGAGTGCCCGGATTTTACATCGCGTTGCCGATATTGATGTCCAGAGTCTTAACTGGCGGCAAGCTTTGACAATCTATCAACAAATATGTTCTCTGCAGCCAGATGATATCGAAGCCAATCGAAGTTTAGTTGATTTGAATTTTAGGCTGGGACTTTCTTCAGATGCCTTGGCCGGATTGCACAGTTTCGTTGAAAATATGGCCAGGGAAAATCGCACGGCAGAATTGATCAGCTTCTTAGAAAAGATAGCGACAGATTGGCCGCAGCAGCCAATGGTGCGGAATTATTTAGCTGATCAGTATCAGATTATGGGTAGAACTGGGGAAGCAATTGCCCAATTAGAAGAGGTCAGCAATATGCTGGCTAATTCCGGAAATAAAGAAGGGGCGGTGAGCATCCTACAAAAAATGATTGCCATTAATCCGGTCGAAGCCGATAAATACCAACAAATGCTAAATCAAATAACCATCGGATAAGAAAAATCCCCGAAATTTTTCGGGGATTTTTTTTACCACCAAATTTGGAAAGAAGTTTTTGTTTGCGACTGCATCGTTTGGTAGGTCGCGGTAATTATGATTTTTACTAGCCCTGGATCCTGCCCAGAAATTGCAAACCGTTGGGATGTAACCCCGTTTTCAGCAGTTAATTCCATTTGATATGGAATCACTCTGCCATTGGGGTAAATGACTTCAAAGTTGACTGAAGCATTCTCGACCGGATTCAGGTTTTGGTCTTGAACAACCACATACAGAATCTGACTGCTGTTGGTAGCTGTCACGGCCGAGGCCACAAATCCCCGAGCTTTGATATCGATGGTGGGAGGCTTAATTATGGCATCCCCTAATTCGCGGGTCGGGCGTAAAAGTTTAGGATCTTCGCCAACAAAATAGAAATAGCGGGACCCCAAATTAGAGGTGGTAACCCGATTTCCCGCTGGGTGTTCAGGATGCCATTCAAACCGCGCTCTTTGGAAATACTGGACGATCCAACCTTCATGTACTTCAAAATTAGAGATCGGATATCCAAACTGGGCGATACCCCCGTTGGCATTGAAGTAATCTAAGAAAGCATAACAGACCCGAAATTCCTGATTATTCAGTGCGTATAATTCACAAGCTGGTGAATTTGCCGGGTTGGGGAGGGTTTGTCCCTTTTCGTAAAAAAAGAATCCCAAGTCTGTCAGGTGAATCTGTAAATCTTCGGTATCATCCGGGTGGAGTTCGAAACGAACTTTTTCGAAATATTGAACGGTTAGGTTGGGAAATCCGGACTCAACAAATTGCTCCGTGATGGGGAGTCCAAAAACTTCTTGGGGGTTCGAAACGCTGGCATACTTTTCTAAAAATTGTCCGGTTACCCAGTGCCCGGTTTCGGGAAAATAACGCCCCCCGGTATTGGTTTGTGCAAACGCAATACTTCCCGCCAGGGTCGAAATCACTAACAGGAGCATTATTTGCAATAACCAGCGCAACTTTGAGTTATTCACCCTCTCATTATATCAAATTCGGACTCGAGGACAAGATTACACTCGGTCTAAGTTTGTGCAGTGAAAAGTTGGCTTACTTGGGCAGTGCTATCTAAAATTAAATCGGCCCCGGATTTTTCGAGTTCATCCCGTTCCCCAAATCCACATAACACCCCAATCGATTGGGCGCCCGCAGCTTTGGCAGCTAGAATATCTACGGTGGTGTCACCGATCATTACACATTCTTGCGGCGTGATTCCCATTTGGTCTGCTGCCCATAGAATTGGATCAGGGTAGGGCTTGGTGCGTTCGCAAGTTTGGGCCGTCGCCACACATTTAAAGAACGGCTCTAACTCAAATTGATCTAGAAAGATTTGCGTACTGTGTTCACCACGCGCACTTACTACGGCCATCGGAAAATGGGCCGTTAGTTGCGTTAGCATTTCTATAACACCGGGGACGATTAAAAAAGATTTTGAACCCTTCCGCAAACCAAACCGGCGCAAAAAATCCCCAATCGTGGCAATTTCATCATCGATTCCTAACCAATCAGGAATTCCATAAACGAAATTGCCGGGGGTTTCAATTTTCATTACGAATTTGCGCGCAAATGGGTGCGGATCCTGGTTTGAGAATAAGAACTTAACCGGTTTTAGCAGCTGGGCTACTTTTTCTACAAATTGATCATCGGTATCGCTTAAGGTTCCATCAACATCAAAGCAAAGGCCTCGTATTCGGTCTAATTCTAGCGCCATGATTTCCACCTATTCCGTAGTAAGCATATTTTCTGGGACTTGAACCGCAATCACCTGGCCTTTGGCGGTCAGGATTTGGTTGGCAAACAAGGAGATGTTGACCACAATTTTGCGACCTTTTATCTCTGCAACTTCGCCGCGCAATGTTAGCGCCGCTCCCATCGGGGTTGGCTTGAGATAATCAACATGGAGTGCTGCAGTCACGAACCGGGCGGCTGGTTCAGAACCTGGGAGGCGCTTTTCGGCCCGATATTGGGCGGCCGAGGCGGTTCCGGTGCCGTGACAATCAATAATTGAGGCGATCAACCCGCCATAAACAAACCCCGGTACGGCAGTATGCTCTGGTCGTGGTTGGAACACACATACCGATTTATCACCATCCCAGTAGCTCTTTATTTGCAATCCAGCTTCATTCAAGCGGCCGCATCCGTAGCAATGGCTCCAATGATCTGGATAAAAATCTTGAAATGCCTTCTCAGTCATCTTCCCTCCAGTATTTGCTTATTTTTGGGTTACATCATCCAAAATTGCCTGGGCTGTTTCTGAATCGGGAGCCAGAATCCAGGTGGTCTGATCGCCTGAGCGTTGCATCAGATGATAACCGTCCTGGCTCTCCCAAGTGATGAAACTTTTCTGGTTATCGACGGGGCGTCCGAACCGGACTTTGGCATAGTCTTTAAAGGTTTTAAAGAATTCAGTGGCTTCGTCGGGTGAGTCCCAAAGCGTATTCAAAACCATGATGGTGGATTGATTGCTTGGATGGTAATAAACTGCATACGCATCACCACCCCAGCCATCAGCAGCTCGAGCAGCTACTTTTTCTTTTTGGCGGCTGGCTTCTTCACTCCCTAAGGCCAAGATCAAATAGGTATACCATTCGCCCATTACGCCTCGATCATATTCAATCCAATCGGTACCGATCAATTCACTCAATTCGGGGAATGCCACATTAAGGGGGCGATCATCGGGATATTTCTCCGGGTGCAGGATTTGTTCGGTCGACACTGGTAAATGTTCGTAAGCCTGATCAACTGCTCCCCAACCACCGTGATCATATAGGTACTCTACGAAATTCAAACCCTCTTCATATGGAAAAATGAAATCCTCGGCCAAAAACATCGGTGCAGCATCGAGTACCGGACTTTCATAGTTGTTATAAAATTCCAGGATTTCTGATTGATCCTGGCTGGTGCCGTGTTCTCGGAACCAATTCAACTCACTTAATGTGGCGTCGCCCTCTAATAATGCTTGCACAGCCGCACAGCGTTCGGAATCGTCCTCGCAGGCTTCATCACTGTAGCTGAGACCTGCTCGGATGTCATAATTTTGATCTTGCAGGGCGTGGACATATTCATGCGCATAGGTTAATCGCTCCGGACCTTGAAACCCTTTACCTTGCACAATGACCATCTCTTTGGTTTCGTTGTCATAAAATCCTGCAACTTGTTCACTCAGGAGGTCAATGTACATCGTATGTAGGTCAAAATTGGGGTCCAATAACCCGAATGCGGCTAAGGTGATGGCATCTTCCCGAGCTTCTTCCACAGAATAATCCTCTAGAAAATCATCCAAAACGCGCTGTTTGAGTTGATCTGGAGAAAAGATGTTGCGAGAAAAATCACCATTTGGCTCCAGCCCACGTAGCTGTATGACCTGGCGCTGAATAAGTTCCATCTGAACCTGAACCGCGGGGATGATGGTCCCATCTTCGGTCAAAGGTTCTGGGATAGCGGTTGGTGAGGGTGTATTTGAAGCCGCGCTTTCATTAAATCCCCCCTGATCCCACCACAAATAACCCGCTGCCCCAATACTAATGCAACTTAAAATAACACAAATTACGAGAACGAATACCAAACAAGAGATGACAATTTTTCGATTCATAGGGCCAATTTCCAGTCCGTTTTTTTGGGGATTGTAACCGTCTTTGGGAGTAGTAGCAAGCCGCGTACACCATTATCCCCAGTACCATTGCAGCCACTCTAGATGTTTGTTATAGTTGCACCGAGAAATAGTATGGATGAAAATCAACTGATTCAATTTGCCCAACAAGACGATTTAGACGCATTTAATCGCCTGGTTTTGACTTACCAAGATATGGTTTATAACCAGGCTTACCGGGTTTTAGGTGAGGTGGAAGCCGCGGCTGATATGACCCAGGATGCGTTTATTTCGGCTTACCGTAAAATCGGCTCTTTTCGAGGGGGATCTTTTAAGTCCTGGCTGTTACGAATTGTGACCAACGCGTGCTACGATGAATTACGCCGGCGCAAGCGCCGCCCGACAACACCTTTAGAGCCGTTAGATGATCACGATGAGGAGATTGAATCGCCCCAGTGGTTAGAAGATCCCCAGGAATCACCCGAGGATTCGGTCAGCCGGGCCGAATTGTCAGCAGCGATTCAAGCTTGCCTGGATGATCTGCCCGTAGATTTCCGCACAGCAGTGGTGTTGGTTGATATTCAGGGCATGGATTATGCCGAAGCCGCCGAAGTTGTTGGAAAACCATTAGGAACAATAAAAAGTCGTTTGGCTCGGGCTCGACGGGGTATGCGTCAATGTCTCCAAGGATTTTGGGAACTTTTACCGCCTTCATTTCGTCTGAAAGCTGAGGCACAGACCTAATGGTACCCCAAAAACACCCTCAACTATCTCCCCGCGATTGGGAATTACTTTCTGCCTATTTGGATAGGCAGTTGAATCCGCGGCAGCAACGGCGGCTTGAAGCGCGCCTGGACATTGAACCGAAATTGCAGGCCGGTCTAGAAGAAATCCGCCAAACTCGTTTACTCATAAAAGCTGCACCGCAGTTGAAAGCCCCCCGCAGTTTCAGGCTGACTCCCGAAATGCTACCCCAGTCCGCGGGCCGCAGTCGTTTCTTCCCAGTGTTGCAATTTTCATCGGCTATTGCCAGTTTGATTTTTGTGCTGGTGGTCATGGGGGATATTTTTGGGATTGGTCGACGACTGGCTCCTGGTGGTGAGTTGGCTGCGCCACAAATTATTACCGTTTCTGAAAATGATATGGTCGTTCTAGAGGCAGAAGACCTTGAAATGGCCGAGGAAATGGAAGTCCCAGAAGCCATGGTAGTTGATGATGATGCTAAAGAGATTTCAGGAGAAACTGAAGAAATGGCAGCCCCTCAGCTGTTCTCGGCTGAAGCTGGTGGTGAAGAAGTGGCAACTGAAAAGGCCCCACCCGAAGCCGCTCCTGAAGTGCTAGTGGCAGAGTCTTCCAATGCTGCAACCAGTGAGGAGGGCGCGGCCGATGTAATGCCCGCTGCCGAACCGGTTGATCGCTCGGAGGTGCCAGCAGAGGCAGCCGAAGCTCCTAAATCTGTTGCCGATTCGATTGTGGAAGACGTCCCTGAGCCACAACCTGGAGATGAACCAAAAGTACTGGAAGAGCAGCCGGTTTTACCCCAAGACGCGCCAGTTGAATCCAATCACCTCTTAGAGGTGAAACCAGAAAATAAAACGAACACCTGGGCTAGCTGGAAATTCCCTCTGATCCGCTGGATAGAGATCGGAACCGGGGTGGTTGCGGTAGCCACTGGGTTGGGTGCGTATTGGCTCAGGCGTCGAAATTAAACCGATAAAAACTTACTGAGACTGGCAGTCTAGCAATCAGTTGACGATGACTGATTTTATTCCTACAGATTGTCAGTCTTATTTAATTGATGTTACGCACGACAGAAAACTAAGCTAGAAAAATCATCACTTCGACTGTGCTCAGTGCAGGCTCTGAGTAGCGATAGCGTATCGAAGGGTGATTTTATTTGGACAACCCGCACCCTTCGATATGGTCCTTCGGACCTACTCAGGCCTGTCCTGAGCCTGTCGAAGGGATGCTAACTGCGTAACATGAGTTATTTTATTCTAGCGAAGATTATGCTCATTCAAGATGTAAATTTCTGTCCTCGATGCGGCACAAAACTGGAGACACAAGCGCGGATGGGGCGTTCCCGTCCAGTTTGCCCGAATTGTGATTGGATATTCTTTCCAGATCCAAAAGTAGCTGCCGGGGTTTTCGTTTGCCATGGTGGTCAGCTGCTGCTGGCGCGGCGGGCTAATCAACCCAAACGGGGGCTATGGACTCTTCCGATCGGATTTGTCGACGCCGGTGAAGATCCCAAGCGGGCCGCGGAGCGGGAGTGTTTTGAAGAAACCGGGTTCAAGGTCCAAGTAACCGAATTGTTAACCGTATTATCCGGTCGGACTCATTCTCGGGGTGCGGATATTATCATTTTTTATCGGGCCGACATTCTTTCTGGCGAGCTTTCACCAGGAGATGATGTTGACAAAGCCGATTTTTTCCCTTTTGACGATCTACCATCTTTGGCATTTGATTCGACCAAAACGGTCATCTCTCAATACCGATTTTAGTTCATGGTACACTATTGGAGAAATTGGATAAATATCCTGATAATTTAAGGAGTTTGATCATGAAGCGTCACCCAATGTTAGCAACTTTGTGGTTTGTGGTCTTAATCTTAGTAGTGAGTTTGGCGTGTGGGGGACCGGCTGCCACCGAAGAGCCGGCAGTACAAGAACCCGCTGAAGCACCACCTAAAAAAGAAGTCAGTGAACCCGAAGATGCTCCAGTTAATGCCCCAGTTCAAGCGGGGGCTGTTTCTGATTTGCAATCCGTTAGAGGTGCGATTGTCCAAATTCAGGCCGAAGGAACTTTTGTTGATCCGCAATATGGGGCCCAGGTAAATGCTGGTCGAGGTTCTGGATTTATCATCGATCCTTCTGGGATTGCAGTTACAAATAATCACGTGGTTACTGGGGCTGCTTTATTAAAGGTTTGGATTGGGGGGGATACAACCCAAACGTACAATGCGCGTGTTTTGGGCGTATCAGAGTGCTCAGACCTAGCCGTCATCGATATTGAAGGAGATGGGTTCCCTTATTTGGCTTGGTATTCCGATCTAGTCCAGGTTGGCCTCGAAGTTTATACGGCCGGTTTCCCCCTGGGTGACCCCGAATATACCCTGACCAAGGGTATCGTTTCCAAAGAATCCGCGGATGGCGAGACCAATTGGGCCTCAGTAGATTCGGTTCTGATGCATGATGCCACGATCAACCCGGGAAACTCTGGTGGTCCCTTAATTGATGCGAACGGTCAAGTCGTTGCAGTTAACTATGCTGCGTACAAAGCTGCTGACCAATACTTTGCTATTGGAAAAGATGTGGCGATCCCGTTAGTTGAGCAATTACGCAGTGGGCAGAATGTTGACTCTTTAGGTATCAACGGTGAAGCCTTCCTCACAGATGATGGTTTTTCTGGAATTTGGATTTCGTCTGTGGCCTCGGGTTCTCCGGCTGATAAGGCTGGGGTGTCAGGTGGCGATATTTTGACCAGTATTGAAGGTGTTCCGATAGCCTCCGATGGGACGATGTCAGATTATTGTGATATTGTTCGCTCGCATTCGGCCCAAGATGCAATGGATATCGAAGTCTTCCGATACGCTACCTCTGAGGTTTTGTCAGGTCAATTGAATGGCCCTGAATTAACCGTAGTCTCTGAGGTTGGTGGAACCACCACTGAAGAGTCCTCGACAACACCCCCAGAATCCGCTACCGGTTACTATGAAATTACCGATAGTCTGGAGGCCGTTTATGTGGAAGTTCCAACGGGATGGACCGATCTAGATGGTAGCGTTTGGGAAAACAATTGGGGCAACCTTCACTTTGAAGCGGCCAGCGTATCTGCGGCCCCAGATATTGATGCGTTTTACTCCTCCTATGAAGCCCCTGGTGTCAGTTTTTCTGCTTCGGAAGACTGGGGTGATATTGGTGGGTATGTCCAATTGCTCGATGGAACTCGGAGCTGGTATCAAGAATCCTGCGACCTCGAAGGGCGCTATGATTACGAAGATATCGCTTTTGAAGGGAAATATGATTTGTGGGAGTGTGGTAATTCCGCGGTGGTTGTTCTCTCTACCCGCCCAATTTCTGATCCCCTTGCTTACCTGACCTTATTACAGGTGCAAATGGACTCAAATACAGATATTGCTGTATTTGAGCAAATTCTGGCAACTTTTGATGTTGCGGGTGCCAATTTACCATAAGATAAAATGAAATAAAAAAAGGCTGGCGAATTTTCCGCCAGCCTTTTTTATTCCACAATGAATGTGATAATTTCTTCGGTTGAATTGCCAGCTAAATCGGTACTGACAATTTTTAGCTCATGCTCACCTGGGTTTGCTCGCCAGGGAAAAGCGAAAGGGGGATTGATTTGGGTAGCCACCGCGCGGTTACCAATAAAATATTCCACTTGTTTTAAACCCAAGTTATCGCTGGTTATGGTTTGAAAAGTTATCGTTTTATTTTGCTCGTATTCAAAAGATTGACCATCGCTGGGGTAGGAAATCGACAAGATTGGGGGTTGGTTATCAACTGTGACTTGAATCGTTGCGGTTTCAAGCCGTTGACCGGTGCGCAGGGCTACCAGTTGAACCGCATATAAACCATTAAGATCAGAAGTATCCCAGGATCCTAAAATACCACTTTCAACTGGAGTTGAACGATCATTTTGGATAACGATCCAGCCATCGGGGTTGAGACCCGCGCCAACCTGGACTCGATACGATTCAAAATCTGCTCCACTGACCCGGCCCAGAATGCTAACCTCACCGTTTAGGTGGCTGAACATCGCTGGAGACGTAATTTGCACCTCAAAATTTATTTCAGGAGAATAAATGACATCAAAAACTTCAGGGGGCGTTTCTAGACCAATGTTCGTAGCCCAACCACTTGCTTCTAAAGGAATGTTCAAGTAAACGCGTTCCTCGACTAACTCTGGGGGAGTAAAAACAGTTGCCAAGCGCTCAGTTTCTTTATTGACCTGGTAGGTTTGATAAAGATTATCTGGTTGGTTGGGTTCTTGCCCGGTCAAGAAAACTTCACTCACAATGGTCGGACATTGCAATGTCGGTAACATCCCAGATGGATCACATACTTCCATTTGAGTTACTCCGGGTAGTAATGGCCAATCATTTGGAGGATGTTCCTGACTGGCATGCTGTACGATTGCCCGCCATAACCCCGCGGCCAATTTGGGAGAAGCCTGATCACCTTCAATAGGGGTTTGCGAGCCCAGCCAGACCCCGACGACTAATTGGGGTGTGAAACCTACGGTCCACACATCGTTGCTGGTGAAACTCTGACCCATTTTGGCACCAGCCGGCCGCCCAATCTCTAAGGGATTAGGATGTCCTAATGTTGGCCACCGGGCAGCTTCATCACTCAGGATGTGAGTCATTAAATAGGCGAGTTGGGGGCTGACAACTGGACGAGATTCCTGGTCCAGTTGAGATAACCAGACCCGATCGGTTGAGTCGGTAACTTTTAGAACTGTAATTGGTGAGAGTGTTTGCAGACTGTATTGAGATTGAGATGTATCTGGGTGGCCCACCAAAATGCCTTGATTTGAGAATACCCCATATGCTTGCGCCAGGTCAATTAAATTAACGCCCTCAGCGTGGAGTAATAGCTGACAGCCGGAACAATCGATATTATCAGTTAGATCTGAGGCTATTTCTAGTGAATTTAAACCAAGTTGCCGGGTGATCCGCAGCACGTTTTCGATCCCAATTTGATTTACGATATTTATGACTGGAACAAAATAGTCGTTCGCCAGGGCTTCCCGCAATCTTACCGGGCCTTGGTATTCTGCCGAGGGGGTAAACACCCAACTGGGAAATTCTGGATCATTACTGGGAACATCCCACACCAAGGAGGCGGGGTTATACCCCCGCGTAAAAGCCGACAAATAGAAAAACGGGGTCAGTATCGAACCAGCCGGACGGTTCATTTGCGCTGATTGCGATGAGTTGTCTACCAGGGCGCGAATTTCTCCTGAAAAAGGATCCAGCACCACAATGTTTGCGGCTAAATCGGCTGATTCCGACTGGTCTTCAAAAGATAGTGAAGGCAACAATCGAACTGGCTGACAATTTGATCCGTCCAGCGCTTTTACATCAGAATTAGCATCCCCAGCGATTCGATTTAGATGGACAGCAGCCGTACACTCGGCCTGAAGCTGTAAGTCATAGTCTAGTGACGTAATTATGGTGAAACCCCCTCGCTCGAGGCGATGGAGTGGAATGGTAGCTGTAAGTTGATTCCAGGTTAAATTAATGAGTGCCGGAGCTATGTTTTGATTGGGTTCGATAACCGGGGTAATTTCAATTGCCATTTCACGCGCATTTTCAGCCTCCCTGGTAGTAATTACCCCTTGTCCCAGCATCGCATCAATCACAACGCGGCCGCGTTCTATAGCTGTTTGGGGGGCATCATGAGGGTTAAGGGCTGGCGCTTCAGCCACAGCGGCGAGGACTGCCGCTTCTGCCAAATTCAATTGGGTAGCCGACTTGCCAAAATAAACTTGGGCCGCGGCATCAATTCCAAAAGCTAGATTACCATAATCGGTACTATTTAAAAACCATTCTAGTATTTGGGCGCGTCCATACCGATTGGTTAGTTGAGCAGCCAAAATTCGTTCCCGCCAGGCCCGTTGTATGCTGGCGGGTTCATCCCACAGCAATAATTCAGACACTAATTTTTGGGCCAGAGTATTATGAAGATTATCTTGAATCCCCGCGCTCGAAAAACCAGGATGCTCCCAAAATGCCGGGTCGGAAATTGCGATCGTGGCCGTGACAATTGGCGCGGGAATAAATTCAACTGAATCCGTGTCTTTGGATTGAACACCTAGATAGCGGCGGTTTTCACTGGCCGGGTTTTCCAGTGAATAAATCAGGTGTTCTCCACTGCGATCAAAAAACTGAGTCGGTTGAAATAGGACACCATCAGGGGGTTCTAATAGCAGGGGAATGGTCTCCAGGGAAGGTAAATTTTGCAAGAGTGATCGATAGTAGTTTGCACTGCCGATCAGAGCGCCAACCAAAATGAGACTTACAAGAGCAGCGGAAACTAATCCGATCTGGTTAAAATGGGAATTGTGTTTTTGGCGCCGTTGCCGCCGCATTGCGCGTATTTGGGGTATAGATGGCATATTTGAATTTTACAATGAATTTAAATAAAGGAAAAGCCAGTTGCGATCTGGTCCCCCAACTCGCAACTGGCCATTCTGTTGCAGGGTCCCTATCGATTTCCCCGACACCTGCATCCCGGTAACACTGTCATAGTATACAAAAAGAGTATTGCCAAACTTTTGCCAAAACTATGATTTCAAGGAAATTGTGGGTCAAGAAAATAGAGATTCCCCGATCTCGGCTTCAAATTCTTGGTAAATATCCAATAAATCAGGGTTGTTGGTATTTGATCGTAAATAATTTTTGATTGCTGCGATTCGTTTGAGACTTGTTTCTCTGGCAGGGTCTTGCGATTCCAAAGATTTGGTTTGGGCAATTTGAGCTTTGAGTTCCAACCAGATATTCCCCAATAATCGGGCCTCTTCGATCACGATTTTGAAGTGATCTGTAGCTGCTTTTGCGGCGCGGTTTTCCAAATTTGTGAGTCCCTGTAGATAGACCGCTTCCAGGTAAGAAACCGATAAATTGCGGGCGGTAGTTTGCTCCCTAACTTCATTCGCAAGCTCAGAAACCGTAGCCCAATTTTCTAAGTCAGCTTCGGCGGCAGCTTGGAAAATTTTGGTGACATATACACCCATGCCAACATGGGTATTCTCAAACGCTGCTAAAGCAAAGGCAATCATTTGTTGACCCATTTCGATATTCCCAGCCTTGAATGTAGCAAATCCCATTCGGATTAAGTTGTCCCCCCCAATGAAGTGTTCTCCAATGGCTTCAACCCCGTTCTGATAATAAGGTATGGCCTGGAGCGCAGCCCCAAGGCGCAAATGAATATCACCCAATTGTCGACAGCCGAGTGCAAACACATCGTTCAATTCGTATTCTTTGCCGAGGCGTTGGGTTTCTAGGGCATGGTCATAAGCCTGATCAATATTTCCCAGGGACAAGTCGACCGCGGCTGCGTAGCTATGTAAATACCCCAGCATTCGCCAGCCTTGGGTTTTTTCGGCTAAATCGATGCCATTATGGGCATGTTCATTGGCTTCATGATATTGACCCATGTAATAACATGCGAATGTCAATACAAAATAGGCAGAAAATTTCAGATAAGTCCGCCCACTGGTATTGGCATCTCTTAGTGAACGCTGAGCATGGTCATACCCCCGCTGGGGCCAGCCGGAGATCGTTCGTAAAAGCGACATTTGGTAATGGGCATTTGAGCGCGCCCGGATCACTTCGGGACGGGCATCGTCAACTGCCAGGGCCAACGCATCTTCAAAGGCAGCTAAACCTTTGTTGATTTCGTTGGTCATATATTGGAACACCCCACAATGAATATAGGCTTCCATTAATTCAAAAGTGTTGTCGCTTTGCTCCAAGAAGCCAATTGCCCTGGTAGCGAATTCCAAGCCTTCTTCAAACTTATTTTCGGTCATGCAGGCGTCGCTGAGTGCGTCTAACCCGGTACCAATCAATAAGGGACTAACTCGTTTTTCGCCCAAGGCAACTAATTCGTTTCCAAGTTGACGAACCATAGCCGTATCTTGGATTTCATAGGCCATTTCGCTCCAATGAGCGAATAGGAGGTAGATATCGTTATCTGATAATACTGTTTCGATATCTAAGAATATTGATTTGGCGCGCCGAAATGAGCGAATTGCATCATTTTGTGAAAACAAGTTTCTGGCCCGGTTTCCGGATGCGACCCAATAGTGGTAAGCGCTTTTTAATTCTCCAGCAGTCTCAAAATGCTGGGCTAATATCCCAGCTTGTTCCGGATAATATTCTTGCTCAAGATATTCGGCAACTTTTTTATTGAGAAGATGAGTTTTGGCGCGCGATAAATTTTGGATTACGGTTTCCCGAAACTTATCATGGACGAACCGATACCGAACCTGCCCGCGCGGGGTTGTGGAAGGGTGCAAAATCAATCGTTGCTCCAGTTCATCAAGTCCTTGAACCAGGGCGGTTTCATCCAGGTCAACGATATCCCGAATGGTCTTGTATTCGAACTCTATCCCACAAACAGCTGCAACGTCCAATATGTTTTTGGCCGAAACCGAAAGCTCAAGCAAACGTGTTTGGATCAGGGTTTGTAAACTTTTCGCCAGAGGTAACCGCGTGTTTTTATCCAGCTTGGCCTGAGGATTTTTCTCGAGAATAGTTCGCAGAGTTTCGAGCACATAGAGTGGGTTTCCCCCAGTACTATTAGCCAAATTCGTCACAAAATCAGCGGTTGGATATTTCCCCAGCAAGTTGTAGGTCAAATTGTATAAATCATTTGACACTAAATGCGGTAAGTATATGACTTCCCCATGTTTGGATTGCTGAACCAGATTGCACAGGTTTTCTAGTGGTGGTGTAATTCCCTCTTGCCGAGACAAAACCGCGATAGCACCATTAGGTTGATCAAACGGAGGGCGCGCTAAAAGATACCCAATCGTTGCCAGAGTGGCTTCATCAGCCCAATGGGCGTCATCAAAAACCAGGAAAATGGGTTGCTTTTCTGCCAACAAGGAAAAAACTTGTTGGATGGCTTCGAGTAAATCGGCTTGAGCATGTGAAGGAGTATCAGAAATTAATGGCTCGTCTAGCTCTGGTCGCATACCCTTTAGGGCTGGATATAATTTTGTGAGTTGACTGGCCCAAACTGCGGATAACGACAGCCATTCATCGGGCAAGATATAGCGCCTAAAAAGTTCGATAATGGGTTGAAAGGGGAGGGCTGTCTCAAGTGGGCGGCAAGTAGTCACCAAAACCCGATGAGCGGGTTTCATTTGCGAGGCATATTCTTGGATGAGTCGAGTTTTTCCCTGCCCGGCTTCTCCAAAAATAATGACACCTTTATTTTGAATCAAATTCTTGCGGATTTGGTTTAAGGTCTCTTTACGCCCGACGTAAGGAAGGTTCATGCTGGTGTGTAATTCCCACTTGGGAGGTACATTTTCCGAAGCAGTGGTACTGATTTTGCGGATACGCTGGTATTGGGAAATTAACTTTGCAGGGGGTCCGATATCAAGTTCGCTGCGATAAATTTCTTGAACAAGATTGAAATGTTGCCGGGCATCTTCTAGGTGACCAAGATCAATTAAATAGCGCAAAACCCGATAATGGATATTCTCGTTGAGAATATCATTGACCAAACCATTTTGGGCATGAGCGAGAGCTGTTTCTAGGTCGCCGCTGACAAAAGCATGATCGGCTAACCGTTGCAAAATGCTACTCCGGCGTTGTTCCAAACGGTTACCCGTATTCCGCTGCCAGCTTTCTAAGACCGCAATACTGGGTAAAATACTTCCCGCCAAGAAATTTGGTCCCCTCCAAATATTGGCCGCAGTTTCTAAAAGTTTCAATATTGGTTCAGGAAGGGGTTCATTCTCGGGTAGTTTCCAAGGAGTATGCCCGGCCTGATCAAGTAAATCTTCAAATTCTTTTTGATCGATGTAGACCTTTTGCTGATCCAGGCCAATCAGGTCACCTTCAGTGGTGATGATCTCTGGATCGGGAAGTTCTCTTCGCAGGCGACTCAAATTTTCGGAAAGCCGTAAACGTGCTTTGGCCTCGGGTAATTCAGCCCAAAATAAGGACACTATTTCGTCACGGCTGACCCTGGTTCCACGCGAAGCCAAAAAAAACAACAAAGCCCGCGGTGTTTTTCGTTGGATGGATAGCGTTTCCTGCTTCCAACGCACCTCGGGCGAACCTAAAAAAAGAATCTCGAGAATGGGCATATAATTATGTCGCGCGCTCAGAAAATACCGGTAAATCTAAAAACCTACATAAGCTTTGATGGATTGTCGTGACAGATGATTGTTCCGAATGCCGATCTACAATCCATCTTTGAGAAAAATTATACTAAAGTAGAGATCAAAAAAAGGCTGATCCTATTTTACCAAAATGCATCAGCCTTTTTCTGCTTACTTTTCTTCAGGGTATGGACATTTGTACTGCGATGCAGCTAAGTGTTTTGGGCAAATTCTTCAACCGATTGCATAATTTCGTGCGCTGATTGGAGTGTTCCATTACTCACTTCGCCCAGCATTTGGGCTAACTCGTGGATCCGGTTGTCACCGTCTATGCGGTGGACCTGGGTGATTGTTCGGCCATCATCAATGTCTTTTAGGACCTGGTAATGTTGTTGGCCGTAGCCGGCTAATTGAGCCAGGTGAGTAATGCATAATACCTGGTGCTGGGTTGCCAGCCGCCACAATTTCTGCCCAACAATCGCGCCAACTCGACCACCAATACCTTGATCAATTTCATCGAATACCAGGGTAGGCACCCGATCAGCTTGGGCCAAAACATTTTTCAATGCTAGCATCAGCCGCGCAGTCTCACCACCCGAGGCAATCCGAACCAGGGGTTTGAAGCCCTCGCCGGGGTTGGTTTCAACTAGAAATTCGACGCGTTCTAAGCCATTAATATCGAAAGCCACTCGCCTTCCATCGGGTAGCGGCACACCAGTAGGCGTTTCTTTTTGCTGAAAATCTACTTTAAAACGGGCTCCCGGCATTTTAAGATCTTCAAGTTCGGTAATGATCTGTTGCTGAAGTTCCGCGGCGGTCGCATGGCGTTGGTCGGAAAGTTTCTGCCCGCGTTGGCCTAATTTTTCTAATAGCTGGGTCTCTTCGTGGGCTAGTTCTTCAATCCGTTCGCCCGCGTTGGTAATTGTTTCAAGTTCTTGACGGGCCTTAATGCCAAATTCGAGTACGGCTTGAATCGACTCACCGTATTTACGCTTAAGAATATTGATCAAATCTAACCGATCTTCGACTTGCTCCAGCCGTTTGGGATTAAATTCGATATTTTCTAGATAATCCCGCAGGTGCATTGCTAAATCTGTTAGTTCTTGAAACATCGTATCGGCTTTGGCGTAGCTGGGATTTTGTCCAGTATCGATTTTGGCTAAATTCTCCAAAGATGAAACTACTTGTCCCAATAGATCGGTAATCGCCGGGTTTTCGGGGGTGCCCTCATCTAAAAATTGGAGTGCTTCTTGGCTAAGGGAGGCTAACCCCTCCGCATTCGCCAGCCGATTGCGCTCTGCACGCAGCCCGGCTTCTTCTTCCGGATTCAGGTTAGCAGCTTCGATCTCGTCGATCTGATAAGTTAATAAATCTGTCCGACGGGCAGCATCCCGTTCGGCCTGACGAAGCATTTCCAATTCTTTCCGAACCGCGACAATTTTCCGGTAGGTTTTTTGATAGGGGGCCAGGGTGTCTTCAATTTGGGTAAAACGATCTAAAAGTCCGAGATGCTGCTGGACCCGTTTGAGCGAGAGATGCTCCGATTGTCCGTGAATATCAACCAGGTACTCACCTATTTCCCGCATCAGCGTCACACCCACGCTGCGGCCATTTATTCGGGCAATGCTGCGGCCATTTCGGCGTAATTCTCGTCCCAACGTAAGATATTCGGGGTCATCGAGCAACTCTTCCCGTTGTAAAATTTCGTGAACCGGTTGGCGAACCGCAGTCGTAATACGGAAGGTGGCTTCGATATTGGCGCGCTCAGCTCCACTGCGGATGAGGGTGTTATCGACACGACTGCCGAGTAAGGTATCCAGGGCACCCATGATGATTGACTTTCCCGCACCGGTTTCACCGGTAAAGATGATCAAACCATCCGAAAACTGCAACTCAAGCTGGTCGATGATGGCAAAATTTTCAATTCTTAATTCGGAAAGCATAATACTAATATTATCCCAAAGTGGAAAATTGATCTATGGAGTTCATTACCGGTTGAAATAAATACCTTTCAGTCGGTAATAGGCCGTGGTTGTTACCGTAACCAGGTAGACGCCTTGCCAGATTAAACTGAAAATCGAGAAAAAGAATAGTTCTCGTAACATGATGGGCAAACCGCCCAAAATTGCTCCGGCGGCGACAATTTGAAAGAGCCTTTGCGACCGGCGGCGTTTGGTTGTAAACCGGATGGCTTCGGCCAGCGCAGTGCCAACAATGGGAGCAATAAATATGACAAAAAAGCCCATACTGCCCGCGATCAGGCTACCCAAAAACGATATGACCGCGGCCACAACAAATGCGATCGGTAGGTCTTGAATTTGTGCGGTTTCATATACTTTTTGTTGGCCGCGCACACATTCTTTGCACCGATAGCCGGTAGGAGTTGGTTGGGCACATTTTGTGCAGATCAATTTCTCGCACCGGTTACAACGTAGCATTGTTTCGGTATGGGGGTGATTAGCACAATAAAGGGTGGTCTGTTCAGACATGGAGATTGGTCCTAATATTATGTGTTTTCGGATTGAGTTTTGTTTTTTGAGAACCCAATGGATGGATTGCGGTTCATGTGAGGGGTTAAATTTCGATAAAAATAGCCCGGGTCTTGCAAGCGCACAAATTGAACCGTGTGGTTACTGGCTCGCACCTGAACATGGTCACCACTAATTATTTCAATGGGATTATGCCCATCAATACTGATGACGGCTTGGTGTTCGGTGTGAACGATTATTTTAACTGCTGATCCCTCGGCCAAGACAATGGCCCGATCAATTGACAAATGGGGCGCAACCGGTACCAGGAGAATATTCCGTAACTCGGGAGGTAAAATTGGACCACCCACTGCCAGGGCGTAAGCCGTGGACCCGGTTGGAGTCGAGGCAATCAGACCATCGGCAACATAAGTTGTCAAGAAGCGGTTATCCACCTCCGCATCCAGATGAACCGGACGTACAATTTGACCGCGGCTGATCACCACTTCGTTGAGCACTAACCAACCACCGAGATTTTCAGTTCCGCGCCAGTGTTCGGCCCGTAACATCATCCGGCGTTCTAAGCGGTAATCCCCAGCAACAATATTGGTTAGGGCTGTCTCCCATTGTTCGAATTTAATTTCTGTTAGGAATCCAAATTTGCCTAAATTGATTCCTAAAATGGGGATGTCATAGGGGGCACATAAATGTCCCGCGCGTAACATCGTTCCATCGCCGCCTAAGGCCACCAGCATATCGGTTGCTTGATTTTTGACCCGGGCCTGGATTTTATTCTCATATAACATTCCATAATGGGTCTTAAAACCGCGCACTTGAAAAAAAGAGGCGACTTTGGCCGCAAATCCGATGGCTTTAGGGATTTTTGGATTAGCGGCAATTGTGATATGCTGAATTGTCATGATTTATTATGAAACCAGACTCTGATCGCAAGTTGATAAATAGCCGCACCGTTTACAGCGTTGCGGAGCCTCATGGGAGCGGCGGGCTTTTGATGCTGTTGTTTTGGAACGCATCTCGATGAGCAGGTCGAGTAAATCTTCCTCTAATTCTGGGGTGTAATCTACCCGGAAAGTACGGTTGGGGTAATGAATGATCCCGTGACTTGGGCGGATATTATATTCACTTTCAACTAGGCGACAATAAGCGGCGAGCTGAAAAATATGTGAGTCATATGGGGCCTGATTCACTGCTGAAGATTTAACTTCAACCGGGATGATCATTTTCCCCTGTTTGACCAAATAATCGGGTTTTCCGGTTAAATCTAAGAGATTGTCATACAGGGGTTTATCAACCGGGTCCCATTGACTGGTATCGGTATAGATCACCTGGCCGCCGGGTAATCCAGTCGCTTGGCGCTGTCGGGAAGCTTGTGAGAGCACAAATAACGCCAATATGATTAAAAAAATTGCCAGATATAGAATCATTTGAAGTATCTGGGGAGCAGGCTCAGAATACCAAGTTTACTAAGGCGATGGCAAACAAAACCAAAGCAGCTAACAACATGATGAATCCCAGCATTTGTAATAATCCGCTGGTGAATACGGCCCGGCCATGCTGGGCATGTAGTTCGTTCCCACCAGCTAGTTCGGCGATATTTTCAGAAGGGATGTCTTTTTTATGGTACCACCAAGCCCGCTGGCAGTATAAATAAGTTCCTATTTCAGAAGCGCGGATCTTCTTCATCCTTACCCTTTGTTTTCGTCAGCCAATTTCCCTTCGAAGGCTAACAAGTGCTTTTCCAAGCGCTCCTGACGCAGACTTAACGTTAGGTCGCCGCGGGTTCGTTCGGTGACACCGCGGCAAATATCTGTCAAACGTCGCAGGCCACCAGTGATGGCATCTGGATAATCAATCGTAACCAATACTGCGTAGATGTCATTCATATGACCTAAGAGTTTTTCAGCTTCGGCGGAATGCCCATGACGGAGGATATCTAAGCATTTGCGCCGCAATTCTCCGGCAGTTTCTGCCAGGCCCTTGAGATAGGTATGGTGCTCAAGTTTTAAATCATCGGGGGTGGGTAAGGGTTCGGCCTTGATCAGCGCGTAGGTAATATGGGCTTCGGCAAATTCTTTGAGAGCGTCTTGTGTGTAGCCCGCAAAATAGATGTCCTTGTATCCTATCAAGTCGTGATTGAGTGCGTCAACCAGTTCTTGGGCACTGGCTAAATGCTCTTGGGCCAAGTCCCAATCGTCACGGTGAACAGCTCGAATTGCATTGGCACAAAAGCGAGTAAGTTGCCGAGCCTGTTTCAACGCTTGATCGCGAGCTTTGGTCCGGGCTTCAAAAGTCTGATGAATTTGTTCAATAATTTGATCTAGTTTTTCCATGCCACACTCACTTTTTCGGGGGGCGGAATAATTGCTCCGCGAGCGTCGAACCGCCCCCAGGGAGCTTGATTTCGCCGAAATTGGCTTCGTACTTCGCCAGGTTATCTTCTAGTGCCTTTTGAAATAGCTTAGCCCCGATCGGGCTCATCATAATTTGCGATTTAACCTTGGCGCTGTTACTGCCGGGGATCATTTGGGCAAAGTTCAATACCAGCTCTGAGGGAGTATGTGCAATCAGAACCTGATTCGAATAGATCGCGTCAAGCTCTGGTGGGACCTCTAACTTAATTTGTTTGGTATTTTTGGGCGGTTTCTTTTCCATTTGGATATCCTCAACCGATTTGGTTTTTGAGAGCAGAAAGGGCACCCAATTGAGTGCCCTTTCATGGTGACTTAGAAGGGGATGTCGTCATCCATGGGCTGATCCATGGGGGCGGGGGCGGCTGCCCCTTGTCCGCCTTGGAAAGCCTGATCCTCACCGCGAGTTGATAGGAAGCGGACCGTTCCAGCGGTGATCTCATACGAGGCCGCTGGGGTACCATCCTGGCGAGTCCAAATGCGCGGGCCGCCCGATGATGGATCTGCGGTTACCCGGCCTTCAACCAAAACCTTGCTGCCGCGCTGGAGATATTGATTGCAGGTCTCGGCCTGCCGACCCCAGGCGGATACTCGGAACCAGATGGTCTCTTTCACCTGTTGACCATCGGAGGCTGTATATTGGCGGTTGGTGGCCACTGAGAAGTTGGTCACCGCCTGACCCGACGGGGTATAGCGCATCTCTGGGTCGCGGCCCAGATTGCCAATAATAATAATTTTCTGATACATGGGGGAAGTGCTCCTTTCGTTTCAGTGAGCGGCCTGTCTTATGTTCTGAGCAACCACTGCCCAGGGCAGTGCCAAATTTTCACTCACCGTTATATTCAGAACAATTGTACTCTAAATTATCTGAGTCGGAAATAGTTCGGATTTACTCATTTCTGACAACCAATTTCCCCGGAAAATTGGGTTCACAGAACCTTAAGTTTCCGGGGAAATTGGTTGTACAAAGATTATTTTGCCGGAGCTCATCTCTTCCAAGATTTGGCTCGAGTGAATAAATCTCCCAAAGGGCGTAGTTCTCCAATTGGCATCGAAAAATTATCTGTTCGCGTCCGGGCATATTGGAAAACGCGGCTGCCCGCGGGTAACCGAAAGGCTTTCTCTTTGAAGTCGCCCCGAGTCATATAACCGACAAAATAGATTTGCATCCCATACACCCAAATATTGCCCCATTCCGCGGGATTGATAAGATGGGTTTCATCCCGATTGGTACTGTGAACTCCCAAAATTCCAGTTGGAAGTTGGGGACAATACAGGTAACTCAGCGTGCGAAACTCACCTTTGAGGCGAGTTCTAACCCGTGGTTCCAACATCACTTGTTCGGTAAAAAACTTTTGGTCGACGTCTAAGCCACCAAGTTCAAGTTTTAGACGTTCATCAAAATCGCTTTTTATGATGAGTTGACCGATATTCTTATCTTGTTTGGGATGTGACCAGGTTTTCGGCAAGGCATGGATTAGATAAACCGGTTGCTTGGCAGTTAAAGCCTGAATTAAGGTCTGTCGATTGGGGGTAACCAGGCTATTGAGAAATGCAAATACATAAATATCATCGTCAATCAATTTCTCGGTATTGATTTGATCGGCGGGAACCAGGGCCTGGGCTTCGAGCAACGAGTGGGGATACTTGTTGATTTGACTAATACGTTTCTTTTGCAAAATGGAAAAACTTTTGATATCGCAGTGGCGTCCCCCAATGGCAATGTCATACCGATCTGGATCGGTAAACGGAGTCGCCCCCAAACTGTCGTGGGGTACCTCTTCGGTTCCCAATAAGCGCCGAAATGCCAGCTCCACCGCCACTCCAGCCGCGATCCGCCGCAGCCGCTTCAGGAACGACCCGCCCATCCGATCATACGTAAACGGCAAAGACCGGCAGGCATACGCGATCCCAGCCTGGGTTAGATCAGGGGTGTATTCGATCCGAATAAAATCAGCTGGGGTGACCATCTCTCAGCGGTCGTTGCGAAATTGCAAACAATAATGGTGAAAGGTGTTGCTGACCCAGGCATTCCCCATGCCATAAGGGGCCAGCCGTTGGTTGTCCTGACACCAAATTTTCTCATCTTTCAGGGTGTAAGTTTGATTTAATTGCTGTCCTAAGTCCCAGGCCAGGGGATAAATTTTGCCCCCTTTTTTGACATTTTTGACGATGATGGTCAAATAAGCCCGTTCCCGTAGAAAGGGTTGCAACCCTTCATATATATTAATCAGTTTTTCCAGGAACTGCTCATAATCGTGGATATTGCCAACATCATTGGGATCATCAGAATAAAATACATCCAGATTGTCGGCCCCCCGCCGTTTTTTCTGAGTCTGGGCTCCCCGGGCGTGGAGCATATCCCAATACGGTGGGGAAGTGATGACGTAATCAATTAGGGGGACATCGTTTTCGGATGCGATCCCTGCAAAATTGGCCGAATCCCCCGTAAATACCTCAGATTTGAGGAGGTTTGCTGGTTCTCCCAGAGTTTCTCGCTCCTCGGCGATCACCTGCCGCGCGATCTCAGCATAACCGGGATTAAGTTCCACCCCAAATCCATGCCGACCCGATCGCAGCGCGGCCACGAGTGTGCTTCCAGTTCCCACCATAGGGTCAAAGACGACCTGCTCCTTTTTGGTGAAAAACTCGATAAACTCCTGCACCAAGGTTTCAGGATATTTGGCCGGATGGCGCAAGACCCCCTTCTTGCGCGGCGGTGGGTTGTGAATAAACCACGATTTCTGGAACTTGAGCCACTCTTTATTCGAGAGGTCGTTCATGCGGTTGCGATATTGTCGTTTAGCCATAACAGAATTCTATCACTAGAAATTTAACGCAAAGGCGCAGAGAGGCAGAGACGCAAAGTTTTATATGTCGAAACCCCAAAGTTGTGTTTTTTATTCTTTAATCTCTCTCCGCACCTTTGCGTTTCGATTATTCCAACACCTGATAGACAACCAAGTCCGAAAAACTCACCGTAACGGCCGTCTCCCCTGCCGCACGAGCGAAAATTCCGATCATGCCCCGATGCAGAATCCGATCTTGGACCGCAAATTGAAATTCATCGTCGATGAAGAATTGCATTTCATCCCCACGGACCCACACCCCCAGCCGGGACGTACTCGGTGCCCCCCGCGGCACTGACGGACTCGCTAGCCAGGGTTGGGGCGAGGAGGGCAGCCCAGCGACAACTTTATCTAACCGGGCTTGACCATCACAAGAAAGTGAAAATCGGTAAAAATCCCGCGGTCCGTTATACCGGAACAGCAGCCCATATTCATCTAGTCCAGTGCAAATATTGGGACTGGCCGTTATCTCGACGTAGAAATCTTCAAAAATGGGCTCGTTCCGAAAGCTGAAGAGATAGCCTTTATCCTGATCAACAGCCAAAGTGAGTTCATTCTGGCCCAAAGCAATGGTGCCCTGCCCCGATGGTCCAGTGAGCCAAAAAGTCGCATTTCGGAAATTATCACTGAGTAGTACTGATCCAACCCCGGTTCGCATTTGAACAGTTGGCGAAGGTACCACCGTTGGCATGGGCGTCCAGGTCGCAGTGGGCGGGAACCAAACTGTTGTCGGTGTCGGTGAAATGGTGGCAGTCGGAACCTCTGTCGGTGTAGGGGGGATGGGTTCACTCGGAAAGCAGCTGGAGAGAACAAACAAAGCTACAGATATGCAAATAGACCAGTATGCAAATTTGCTCCCCTGCCCCTTTTCTCCCTTGCCCCTTTGCCCTTTTATTCTCAATTCAATTTTTCCACGACCTGCTCCCGCTCCGGCCCCACCGAAATATATCGCACCGGCACCTCACAGATTTCTTCGATCTTGTGGATATAGTTGTGGGCCGCGGTAGGGAGGTCATCCCATGTACGAATGCCAGTCACATCTTCGGCCCACCCGGGGACTTCCTCGTAAACCGGTTCAAATGGAGATAAATCCGCGGGCCCAAGAGGGAGTTCTTCATAGGTTTGGTCACCGGAACGATAGGATGTGCAGATGTTCAGGGATTCCAACCCAGAAAGCACATCCATCTTGGTAATCGTCAATTCGGTCAAGCCGTTGACGCGGGCCGCATAGCGGAGCAGCACCCCATCCAACCAGCCGACCCGGCGGGGACGGCCTGTGGTGGTGCCAAACTCATCCCAAGGGTTGGCACCGGTGCCGCGGAGCCGAGTGGCCCATTCACCAAAAACTTCGGTAGGGAAGGGACCTTCCCCAACTCGGGATTGAAACGCCTTGGTGACTCCCACAATCCGGCCGATATACCGCAGCCCCAACCCCAAACCGATTAGAACACCTGGTGCGGTCGGGTTAGAACTCGTCACGAAGGGGTAAGTCCCATGATCTAAGTCCAGCAAGGTTCCCTGACCGCCTTCGGCTAGTACGGTCTGCTCATTTTTTAGGGCCGCGGTTAATAATGTAGAAACATCACCGATATAGGGTTCTAATTCTCGGGCATAACCAGAATATTCTTGGGCCACCGCCTGGGGATCAAGGGGTGTCGCGCCATAAATCGCGGTCAGTTGTTGGTTGACTTTTTCTGTGTGGAGCATGATGGCGTCGGCGAATTCTTCCTGGTCGAGCATGGCTTCAAATCGGATCCCGCTGCGGGCGGCTTTGTCGTTGTAGGCCGGACCAATGCCGCGTAAAGTCGTGCCAATTTTGCCCTCGCCACGGGCGGCCTCGCGGGCCGCATCTAAGGCTAAGTGGGCTGGTGTGATGATGTGGGCCCCGAACGAAATTCGCATCCGTTCTGGGGTAATCTCAACGCCCTTACCCCGCAGCATTTCCATTTCGGCGAGTAAAACTTTGGGATTGACGACCACCCCATTACCGATGATTCCGACCGTATGGGGCTGAATCACACCTGAGGGGATGAGATGCAGCTTGAAGGTGGTATCTCCCACCGTAACGGTGTGTCCGGCATTATCGCCGCCATTATAGCGAGCCACATATTCCGCCTGCGACGACATCAAGTCGACCACGCGGCCTTTTCCCTCGTCACCCCACTGGGTGCCAATGACTATATTAAGCGCCATGAGAACCTCTCAAATATGAGTTTTATCGAAATGATTTGATTACTTTTGCTTTCAATTTACCTGATAACTGGTATCTGACACCCTAACGCGGGTATTGTAAAATGAAATCGGCTGGTGAATTGAGGCTTCCGATGATTTTAACAATTGAGCACCGCAATTCACCTCATTCTAGCACAAACTTACCGCGTTAGCATTACGGTTTTGTTACTCAAAAGGAGATTGTTTAATGCGTAAAAAGGCGATTCTGATCACCGGCGCGGCTGGTGAAATCGGTCATGCTTTAATTGAATCTTTATCAGAAACTGGGGATAATCCTCTGATTACTTTAGACCTCCAACCGCTGCCCGATGATGTAAAACATTTAACTACTCATATCGAAGGCAGTATTTTAGATCAGGAGATTTTGGAACGGCTGGTCAGTCAGTATGAGTTTGACACAATTCTTCATTTGGCGGCGCTGCTCTCGACCCGCGGGGAATTCACCCCCAATACGGCCCATCAGGTCAATGTGGAGGGGACCATGCGCCTGTTAAAGGTGGCCGCCGAGCAATCCGAGTGGCGTGGCAAACCCGTAAAATTCATCTTCCCCAGCTCGATTGCGGCTTACGGCCTGCCCGATTTAGAAACCAAAAACCAATACGCCCGCGTCCGTGAGTGGGAGTGGAATTATCCCCGCACGATGTATGGGGCCAACAAGCTCTATTGTGAGATGTTGGGCACATACTTTAGCGAACATTACCGCCAACTCGCGGCCGACCAACCCGTAATGCTCGATTTTCGGGCTTTACGGTTCCCCGGGCTAATCAGTGCTTTCACCGTGCCCAGCGGGGGGACCAGCGATTACGGTCCCGAGATGCTTCATGCCGCGGCCAAGGGTGAACCTTATGGATGTTTTGTCCGCGCCGATGTCCGCATCCCCTTCATGGCGATGCCGGATGCGGTCAAATCATTATTGTTGCTGACGGTTGCCCCGGCTGACGCTCTCACCCAGCGAGTTTATAACATTACCAGCTTCAGTCTATCGGCAGCAGAATTTCGAGAAGAGGTTTTGGATTATTTCCCTGATGCCAATATTGGCTACAAAATCGACCCAAAGCGCCAGAAAATTGTTGATAGTTGGTGTGCCGATATGGATGACAGCGCGGCCCGCCGCGATTGGGGTTGGCAGCCCGATTATGATTTGAAACGGGCGTTTGCAGAGTATCTGGTTCCAAATATCCGCCAGCGCTATGAAGAATAAACTTTCTTGCTAAGGAATCCAAGAAGCCAGGAATTGCATTAGTTCCTGGTTTCTTTTTTTGTCAGTATAGATGTATAATTTCTCTTGGAAATTAAATTACTAGGAGATCAATTACTAATGTCTGAAAAACTCACAGTTGGCTATATCGGTTTAGGGATCATGGGCAAATCCATGGCCCGCAATATTCTTAAAGCTGGATTTCCTCTCGTCGTTCACAACCGCAGTCGGGGGGCGGTGGCCGAATTAGTGGCTGAAGGCGCGGTTGAAGCCTTTTCCCCTCAAGAAGTCGCGGCCCAAGTGGATGTGATTTTCACCAATTTACCCGATTCCCCCGATGTGGAATTGGTTGCCCTAGGGGCAGATGGCATCCTTGCCGGTGCGAAAAAAGGCTTGATTTTTGTCGATAATTCCACTATAAAACCGGCAACGGCCCGTCATATTGCCGAAAAACTGGCCGAGAAAGGTGTTCTCAGCCTTGATGCTCCTGTCAGTGGTGGGGATATCGGCGCTGAAAAAGGGACTTTGGCCATCATGGTCGGCGGTCCCGTCGCAGCTTTGGAAAAAGTCATGCCGATTTTCAATGCTATCGGCAAATCGATCACCCATGTGGGCGATACTGGTGCCGGACAAATTGCCAAGGCCTGCAACCAGATCATGGTCGCCGCCCAAATGACAGCGATGGGAGAACTGCTCGTCCTGGCCCGCAAAGCCGGGGCCGATCCCGAAAAAGTCGTCGCCGCTATCCAAGGTGGCGCGGCCCAATGTTGGGCTTTGGATGTCAAACCGGAACGGCTTTTTGCTGGCAATCGCAACCCTGGTTTCAAGGCTTACATGCAGGCGAAGGATTTAGGCATCGTGATGGACACCGCCCGTGAATACGGTATCTCCATCCCCGCCGCAGCCGTCAACACTCAACTTTTCAATGCTATGCTCCAAATGGGGATGGCTGAACTCGATAATTCGGCGGTAGTTGGTGTCATTGAAAAGCTGTCGAATGCGAAACTGCTTGAGAATTAATTTAACCGCGGAGATCGCTGAACACGCAGAGATTGGTCAATATAAATTCTCAGCGTTCTCCGCGAACTCAGCGGTAAATTTCCCCTCAACATCACACCGAATCTAGGGTAAACTAGGCCCACTAATTTAAACCGAAAGCCTTGCGAGTAAATGTCCGCTCGCAGGGCTTTTTCTGTGAGGTGAAATATGCGCGTCTTCTGGCGAAAAACCCTATTACAACGTCCGCAATTGACCTGGGCATCGGCTCGGGATTATGGCTTCATTCTGGCAGGGGCAATTATCCAGGCCATATCCTTACGGGTGTTCTTGATCCCCGCGCAATTAGCGAGTGGGGGTGTTAGTGGTCTGGCCCAAATTATCAACCATTACACGGATTGGCCGATTGGTGTGATGGTCCTAATTGGGAATGCGCCCTTGTTTTTGCTTGGGTGGCGTTACTTAGGCGGCAGTCGTTTTGCCCTGCGGACCGCGTTCGCGGTTCTCGCTTTTTCACTTTTGGTGGATTTACCCCTTCCATTTTTGCCCGAAGACGGGTTAACCGATGATTTAGTTTTAAATACGCTCTACGGTGCCGTGGTCAGTGGGATCGGGTTTGGCTTGGTTTATCGAGGGCGCGGTACCAGTGGTGGGTCCGATATCCTCGCCCGAATTCTTAACAACTGGAAAGGGATTTCGATCTCTCAAAGTTATCTTCTCACCGACGCCCTCATCATGTTTCTGGCGGGGTTATCTTTTAGTTGGGAAAATGCCCTCTACGCCCTGGTGATGCTCTATATCAGCGGGATTGCCGCGGAAGCGATCACACAGGGTTCCAACGTAGTTCGCACGGCTCTGATCGTCACTGCCCAGCCAGAGGCCGTTACAGAAAAAATTCTGCATGGTTTAGGGCGGGGTGTAACCATGCTCGCCGGGCGCGGGGGTTACACTGGTCAAGAGAGACCTGTGTTATATTGTGTCATAACCCGGGCCGAAGTTGCCCAGCTCAAAGCCCTGGTCAACGAAGCGGATGAAAAATCTTTCATGGTTATCGGGCACGCCCATGAAGCATTAGGGGAGGGCTTCCACCCGCTTAGCAGCGGATGACCCTTCAGCACATTCAGGACAGGCCTTCAGTCTAACGGATTATCGGATGCCCCAGGAGCGATCAACATCCGTTCATCTGTTAGGTGCAAGCCATCCGGTGCTAATTTTTTGCAACCTTTCTCTATCTCATCCGTAAAAGGAACAAGAAACCGAGATTGTCAAGAATCCGCTAATCCGTTGTGCGCCAGCAATCCGCTGCTCAATTTCTTGCAACCTTCATTAAAAACCTGCGTATACAAATTACAACGGCCATGCAGCACGCTGAGAATCACTAACCCACATGGCCCAGGAGCAAAAACGTGAAAGAAAACGAGTCAGAATGGCTCGTTCGGGCGCTCGAAGGTGATGATGAAGCCTTCACCCGAGTGGTAGAGACCTATCAGAGACCGGTATATAACCTGTGTTACCGCATGTTGGGGAATGCTGGTGATGCTGAAGACGCGGCCCAAGAAGCGTTTTTACGGGCTTATAAAGCCTTGGATCGCTACGATCCCAAACGCTCGTTTGCGACCTGGTTATTGTCGATTGCTTCACACTACTGCATCGACCAGTTGCGTAAACGCCGGTTTACAACCTTTTCGATTGATGACGAAGATCACGCCTGGCTGGAACCCCCTGATCCCGGCCCGAATCCGGAAGGATCACTGAATATCAAAGAGAAACAAGAACAAGTGCAGGCTTTGTTAGAAAACTTAAGCCCCAAAGATCGTTCGGCAGTTGTGCTGCGTTATTGGTACAACTACTCCTATGAAGAAATTGCGCAGTCACTGTCGTTGACGGTCAGCGCTGTGAAGAGCCGGCTCCATCGAGCCCGGAGAGAGTTAGCAAATGTGTGGCAGACACAACAACCCCATAATCAATCTGTTGAGAGGATTGGCCATGAATCACCAGCCTTTTGAAACCTGGCTCCTTTCTGACGAAGAACTAACCCCCGAGAATGAACGCGCCCTCGACGAACATCTGGAAACCTGCGATCATTGCCAAGAAATAAATAATGCCTGGTTAGGCGTCGTCGATTTGTTCGCTGAAATGCCCGATATGGCTCCCGCCCCTGGGTTTGTCGACCGCTTCCAAATCCGGTTGACAACTGAACGGCAGGTGGATTTGGCCATGCGTCATCGCTGGCAATCGGTCATCATGTTGATTCTGATCGGCAATGTCATCGCCGCGCTCGTTTTCTTGTTAGGGTCGCAATTTCTGACTACTTTTGAAACACCCACCCAACTGGTCTTGTCCTGGGTTTACCGGTTGGCTTCAACTTTAACATTTGTGAAAGGTTTTCAAAACCTCTTTTTAACCCTGTTTAGAACCATCACCAGCATCGTACCGGCGGGATTCTGGGCCATCTTAGGAATTGGTTTGGCCGGATCAGGTGCGATCTGGGCGATCACAATGAAATCTCTATCGGTATTACCGCGGAGGACGTAGACCTATGAAACAAACTCGAAAATATATTTTACTAATACTGATCTTGGCATTGTTCTGGCCCACCACTGCATTTGCCAAAGGAAACTTCGAAGACAAAGTCGTCTTCGGGGGCACGTTTACCCTCGAAAGCGGAGAAGAGCTGAATGGCAGCTTAGTCATATTTGGCGGCGCAGTATCCTTGGAAGAAGATTCAACTGTCAATGGGGATGTCGTCCTCATCGGCGGGACGGTTGAAATCAACGGTGAGGTCAACGGCAGCATGGTTGGCATCGGCGGGGCGGTTCGTTTGAATGAAGAATCCACCGTAAATGGCGATCTGGTCACCATCGGCGCGACATTGCGGCGGGAAGAAGGCGCCACCGTCAATGGCGAAGTCGTCAATGGCCTCGATGCCCCCTTTACCTTCAATATCCCCAGCGATATTGATATTGAATCCAACGGTGTCAAGCCCCCCACACCGCCGCAAATTTCGGTGAACACCAATCCTTTCCTGGAAATTGTGTGGTTCTTCTTCCGCACCTTCATGTTCGCGGGATTGGCTGTCCTGTTAGTGATGTTTTTCTCTGAGCAAACCGAACGCGTCTCGGATGCAGCCCTTTCTCAACCCATCATCACAGCTGGAGCTGGTTTACTAACCGCGGTTTTAGCTCCGCTCGCGCTGGTAGCGATCACCATTACGATCATTTTGATCCCTGTGACTTTTGTTGTCATCATTTTGTTGGTAGTTGCCTGGTTAATGGGGTGGGTTGCAATTGGGTTGGAAGTTGGTCGCCGGGTTGCGAAGGCGCTCAACATGGAAATTGCTCCCGCTATCTCAGCCGGAATCGGTACTTTTATTCTGCTCTTCGTTCTGGGCGGTTTTGGATTTATCCCCTGCATCGGCTGGCTGCCGAAAACCTTGGTCGGCATTTGGGGCCTCGGCGCAGTCTTGTTGACCCGCTTTGGTACTCAGGATTACACCTTTGAATCCAGTTCTTCAACCGGACAGCCAGCTCTGGTCGAAGAAGCCATCCCCGAAGTGATCGTCGAAATGGACGAAATTGACGAAACCCCTGACCTGGAAGTTGAGGCGGATACTCTCCCCGCAGATGGTCTCTCCCCCGAAGATAATCCTGATCAAACCGAACCCTAAGAAACCTAAACATTTTACTGGTTGGGGCGGGTCTAAGACCCGCCCCTTTACGTTAAACTCTATTTCAACGAGTTATACCCAAATCGGCGGAGCGCTTTCTCATCATTACGCCAATTTTTGCGGACCTTTACCCGCAACTGCAAGAAAACCTTCCTCCCACTCATTTTTTCAATTTCTTGGCGAGCCGTGGTGCCAATCCGTTTGAGCATTTTGGCCCCTTTCCCAATCACAATCCCTTTTTGAGAGTCGCGTTCTACAAAAATAGTGGCCGCGATATACACGCCTTTTTCGCCGCGTTCGGTGAACTCATCCACCCGGATCGCAACCGCGTGGGGGACTTCGTCCCGCAAGCATAACAACGCCGCGGCCCGGATCAAATCCGCCGCGATTTCTCGCTCATACAAATCGGTGACCTGATCTTCGGGATAAAACGCCTCTCCTTCGGGCATATAAGAAATGAGTAGATCCAAGAGCTCATCCAGATGATACCCGCGCGAAGCTGAAATTTTGATGGGTGTGGCTGTTGGAACCAATGCGAGAAATTCGGCTTCCCTGGTGGGGATTTCATTTTGATCCAAACGGTCAATTTTGTTTACCGCCAGAACGACCGGTGGGGCCTGCTTCAATTCCAAGAGTAAATCCACCAGTATGCGATCATCATCATGGGGTGAATCGCTACCATCGGCCACAAATAGAATTAAATCAGCATCTTCCAGGGCCTCAGCCGCGTTTTGATTCATGTGATACCCGAGTTTATGGTGGGGCTTGTGTAAACCGGGTGTATCGACGAATATGATTTGCGCGTCAGCGCGTGTTAAAATCCCCAATTGCATTTTACGAGTCGTTTGCGGTCGCGGTGACACCGCCGCAACCTTTTGCCCCAACAATGCATTAATCAATGTGGACTTACCCACATTTGGCCGTCCCATCACGGCGACATAACCAGCACGATAATTTAATTCCATATCAATTTTCCATTCCAATTTATCCAAAAGTCACCCAGCATCCCGAGTAGCACCGCGTATCGAGGTGGCGGCTCTACTTATACTTCCTTTTGCGCCAAGAAAATTCCCGTAATTTTATCAACTCGATATTCTCCATCAGTAGTGATTTTCTCAGATACCTGTTTATCCACCTGCGCCAACATCGCCTCCCAAGACAACTCCGGCGGAAACTGAGATTTGTACAGCGTTTGAATGCTGTTGATATAAGCCACCACTGGCGGTGCTTCGGGAAACACCAATGCACTCTCAAAATTGAATTTTTTCACATTGGGGAAAACTGGATAAAGAATATCAGCTCCATTTTCCAGCGTAAAGTTGATTCGCGCTGGGCTAGGCGGGACTTTTAATTCGAAACCCAGATTCCGACAGGCTTCCCGGACCTCATCTAAAAACCGGATCATCGAATTGCAGCCATTCGTCGCCGCAATCAAATACCCACCGGGTGTCAGACTCCGCTTGATCTCATTGGCAGCCGCGGGAATATCGGGAACATGATACAGCATATGGTTCGCAAGAACGACATCCACTGATCCAGCGGGGAGGGGCAGCTGCAAAACATTCGTGTTGAGTAAATTCGTTTTTGCTGCAAAGTCTTTCTCGGCCACATCAGCCAACATCCCCAACGATAAATCGGCACTGATGAGTTTGCCTCCTGAAATCAATCGTTCGACCGCCGGCTCAGCATACAACCCCGCGCCACAGCCGACATCTAACACCGTTTCATCGCCGCGCCAGGAAATATGATCCAAAACCCAGCCGGTAAAATCCTGTTTCGGATTTGTGTACAACTCATGGGTCCGAATCCGAGTCGTCAAAAAATCTTCGGTGGCATAGACTTTCGTGGTGAGATATTCTTTATCGGTTGCTTGCGTGTTCATAGTTTTGGATTATACCCTTGATTATGATGTTATCAGTTTTAGTAAGAAACACAAATTTGCCGAATTAATAAATGGAAAAAAGTTTTCATCAAAGAAAATTCGTGCATTCGTCTTAATTGTTCTATACGTGATTTATTTCTCTAGATGCGAAATTTCCACATATTTTTTATAACCGAAGAAGAAATGGCAACATTCACCCCTTGTCGAAGCTCTATTGCTCATGTATAATACCCAGTCGGTCAGAAAAAATAGATCATTTTGGTATTATTTCTGAATTCGATTTTTCCGATGGGGATGCCTCGTCTGCCCAGGCTCGTTTAGCCTGGGCATTATGTCGCGTAAACCATCGGTATGATTATTAGCCAAAGGTTGAAAGCAGGAGTGTTTTTATGGCGCAGGTTTTACCGACAAAATCATATGCTCGGATCAACGTAAGGTTGCCCTTGCCCGATTTGATCGAAGTCCAATTACGGTCTTTTGAAACCCTTAAAAGCGAAGGGCTCGCAAGTTTATTTCACGAAATTTCTCCAATCGAATCTTACAATAAGGGGATGAAACTCTACTTCCCTAGTCAGACCCCCGAGTCTGAAGAGTGGGGATTAACCTATTGGTTCGATAAACCCAAGTACAGTGTTGATGAGTGTGTCGAGCGTGACCTGACTTACTCCAGCCCAATGTATGTGTCTGTCCTGTTGGCTGGCCCCGATATTCCCGAACCGATAAAACAAGACATTTTCTTGGGTGATTTTCCTGAGATGACTGAAAAGGGTACCTTCATTATTAATGGTACCGAACGCGTGGTCGTCTCTCAGTTGATCCGTTCGCCCGGTGTTTACTTTGAAGCCCCAGTAGATCGGGCCTCTGGTCGCCCGATGTCAGTTTCTAAACTGATTCCGGACCGCGGGGCTTGGATGGAATTTGAAACTCGCAAGAGCGATTACCTGACGGTCAAATTTAACCGCAAACGCACCATTCCGGTCACGATTTTCTTGCGGGCGTTAGCCGCGGTCGATGACACCCTGGTGGATCCCTGCCTCATTGAAGGCAACGACGAAGAATTGTTGCGCCTCTTCGAGGACGTTGATAACAATCCCGATCGCATGTTTCTGGCCTCGACTTTGGCCCAGGAGCCCGAGTGGGATTTGAGCAGTGGTATGACCATCGCCGAAGCGGCTTTGATTGAATTCTTCAAACGTATGCGCCCTGGTGACCCGGCCACTCTCGAAAATGCGCGTGAATTCCTGGAAGAACAACTCTTTGATCACCGCCGCTATGACCTGAAAAAAGTCGGCCGCTATAAGCTGAATCAAAAATTAGATTTGTACGAACACGTCAACATCAACCACAGCACGGTTACCAAGTATGATATCGTTTACCTGCTCCGTCGGATGATCGCCATTAATAATGGTGTTGAGGCTCCCGATGATATCGACCACCTTGGAAACCGCCGTACAAAAACCGTGGGTGAGTTGATCCAAAATAAACTGCGGATTGGTCTCCGCCGGATGGAACGCGTCATCAAAGAGCGCATGTCCATCCGTGACCAGGAAAACCTCTCCCCAGTGACCCTGATCAATATTCGTCCAGTGGTCGCATCCCTGCGAGAGTTCTTCGGCTCCAGCCAGCTCTCCCAATTCATGGATCAAACCAACCCTCTGGCTGAGTTGCGCCACAAACGGACGCTCTCCGCTTTGGGTCCGGGTGGTCTGCGTCGTGAACGCGCCGGGTTTGATGTCCGGGACGTACACCAATCCCACTATGGTCGCATTTGCCCCATTGAGACCCCCGAAGGTCCGAACATTGGTCTGATCGGTCGTTTAGCTTCATATGCCCGGGTGAACGAATATGGTTTTGTTGAAACCCCTTATCGCCGGGTATTGCGTTCCTTAAAAACTGATGATCCCTATATGGTCGGGCATAAACTTCGCGAAGATGTCAAAGACCCCAAAACGGATAAAGTGATCGCCGCGAGCGGTGATCGGATGACGGAAGCGATTCAGAAAAAGATCATCAAGGCCGGCATCGAAGAAGTTTTGATCGTGCCCTTCGTGACCGAAGATATTGAGTATCTCTCCGCTGATGTTGAAGACAAATTTGTGATCGCTCAAGCGAACTCCCCGCTAAGTGAAGAAGGTGAGTTTATCCGCGGTCGCGCTTCGATCCGCTATCAGACCGGCTTTGATTTCGCTCCCGCCGAAAATATTGACTATATGGACGTTGCGCCTCACCAAATTGTGGGGATCAGCGCCGCCCTCATCCCCTTCTTGGAGCACGATGATGCCAACCGAGCCCTGATGGGTTCGAACATGCAGGCCCAGGCCGTCCCGCTCCTGCTGCCGGATGTGCCCCGCGTTTCGACTGGGATGGAATACCACTCCGCAATTGACTCCGGTCAGGTTGTGGTCGCTGAGGCTGACGGGGAAGTGATCTCCGTTACCAGCAGCCGCATCGTGGTCAACACTGATGAAGGTGAGCGGGTTTACCAACTGCGCAAATACCAACGCTCGAACCAAAGTACCTGCGTTGACCAACGTCCGGCCGTTGTTAAAGGTCAGCGGGTCAAGAAAGGCGATGTAATTGCCGACTCATCTTCGACCGTCAATGGTGAACTGGCTCTCGGTCAAAACGTATTGATCGCTTTCCTCTCTTGGGAAGGAGCCAACTTTGAGGATGCTATCGTCATCTCTGAACGTCTTGTTCAAGAAGACCGCTACACCTCCATTCATATTGAAAAACACGAAGTCGAATCTCGCGATACCCGCCTGGGTCCCGAAGAGATCACCCGTGATATCCCCAATGTGGGTGAAGATGCGATCAAAGATCTAGACGAGTACGGCATCATCCGCATTGGTGCTGAGGTCGGCCCGAATGATATTTTGGTCGGTAAGATTTCGCCTAAAGGCGAGAAAGAACTGACCCCTGAAGAGCGCCTGCTTCGCGCCATCTTTGGTGAAAAATCCCGCGATGTAAAAGATACCTCCCTGCGCATGCCCCACGGTGAGCGTGGCAAGGTCGTGGATGTCAAAGTTTTCTCCCGCGATGATAATGTCGATCTTTCAGCCGGAGTTGACACCATGGTCCGGGTTTCTGTCGCCCAACGCCGCAAAATCACGGCTGGAGACAAGATGGCTGGCCGCCATGGGAATAAAGGCGTCGTCTCGATTGTGGTACCAGTGGAAGATATGCCGTTCCTTGAAGATGGTACTCCAGTGGATATCATTCTCAACCCTACCGGTGTTCCCGGTCGTATGAACCTTGGCCAGGTATTGGAAACTCACCTTGGGTGGGCCGCCCGTAAGTTAGGCTTCCGCGCCGTGACCCCCGTATTTGATGGGGCGGCAGAGTCTGAAATCGAAGCTGAACTGGCGCGTTCCTGGCTGATTGATCAGGCCTGGAAAGAGACCGGCGAAAAAGCCTGGGCCTGGCTCAACGAAATGGAATACGATCCTGATAGTGTCGAAGATGATGATGACGTCCGCCGCTTATATATGGAAGGGTGGTTGGGTGATGCTGGCTACGATATCTACAAATTGATCTCCGACACCACCTATGCTCGGCGGTCTGTTTTAACCGAGTGGCTGCGAGAAAAAGGTTTTGATCCGACAGTTGTTTTGTCCTTCGATGGCGAAACATTGGAAGATGAAGAGCGAATCGTCCGTGATACTGCCGCTGTCATCGCCTGTTTGAGCCTCTGGCTTGCTAATGAAGGCGAGGACATTGAAGGCAAATCGCTGGAAGAGTTAAATGTCTTGGCTGATGAATATATCGTTGCCAAGAATAAACCGGTTCCTACCCTCGGCCGCGAAACTTTGCGGGATGGTAAAACCGGTGATCCCTACGATCGCCCCGTAACCGTCGGTATCATGACCATGCTCAAACTGCACCACCTGGTCGAAGACAAGGTTCACGCTCGTTCGACCGGTCCGTACAGTCTGGTTTCTCAGCAGCCGTTGGGTGGTAAAGCCCAATTCGGTGGCCAGCGCTTTGGTGAAATGGAAGTGTGGGCCTTGGAAGCTTACGGGGCCGCCCACATCCTTCAGGAAATGCTGACCCTCAAATCGGACGATGTTCAGGGCCGCGTAAAAGCCTACGAATCCATTGTCAAAGGCGAAACCATCGAAGATCCCAGCATCCCGGCATCCTTCCGGGTGTTGGTCAAAGAATTGCAGAGTCTCGGTTTGGCAGTCGAAGCCGTCACCGATGCTGGCAGTGTGATCAAATTTGGTAAGGATGAGGCCCGCGCCCGTCCACCTAAACTGAGCACCGGTTTGCTTGGATTAGGAGATCTCTAACATAAAATTCTCAGGTGATGCCCGCCGAATTTCTGATGAAAATTGCAGAAACTTCGCTTGGCGGGCATTTCACCAGTTTTATCTTCAAAATTCGGCCAAATTGCTGAAAAAATCCATTGACTCTGTTTTTTCAGCGTGGTAAAATCACAGGTCGTTGCCTAAATATAAGGATATGGCAGGCATTTACCCCCTGCCCAATTTCCAAGTGAATAACAAAGAGTAGCGCGAGGCCATCAATGCACGAGCGATGGCCTCAATTATTGCAAGTAAACGAAAAAGTTTTTATCGGAGGCGAGTGTGCCCACTATAAATCAATTAGTTCGCAAAGGACGCAAGTCCAAGAAGGTCAAAAGTAAAGCCCCGGCCCTGCAGTACACCTATAACTCGTACAAACAGCGCCGTGTTCGCCAGCCCAAAGGCGCTCCCCAGAAACGCGGCGTCTGCACCGTTGTGCGTACCATGACACCCAAAAAACCGAATTCTGCCCTGCGCAAAATCGCCCGTGTTCGCTTGACCAATCAGGTCGAAGTGACCGCCTACATTCCTGGTGAAGGTCACGGTTTGCAGGAGCACTCCGTGGTTTTGGTCCGTGGTGGCCGTGTTAAGGACCTTCCTGGTGTTCGTTACCACATCGTCCGTGGTACGCTGGACTCCAGTGGCGTGTCCGACCGCAAGCAAGGCCGTTCCAAGTACGGTTCCAAACGCCCCCGATAAGTTGAAAAATAGCAATCGCTGGCAGCAACTCGCCAGCGATTCTTTCTGCAGTATGAAATAAGATTGGATGGAGATATCGGATGTCTCGACGAAATAGACCAGAAAAACGAAAAATTCAACCAGATGCGCGCTACAACAGCGTTGAGTTGCAATCTTTCATTAATCGTGTAATGAAAAGTGGCAAGAAAAGTCTGGCAGCTCGCTTAGTATATGATTCCCTGGATATCATTGGTGAACGCACTGGCAAAGCCCCGATCGAGGTTTTCGAGCAGGCTTTGGAAAATGCCTCCCCGGTCATGGAAGTAAAGCCCCGCCGTATCGGTGGTGCCACTTACCAGGTACCCATGGAAGTTCCCCCTTATCGCCGGTTTGCTCTCTGCACCCGGTGGTTGATTGGTGCGGCCCGGACTCGTTCCGGCCGTTCCTTCTCTGAAAAACTCGCGGCTGAGTTGATGGATGCGGCCAACGAAACTGGCGCTGCCGTCCACAAACGTGAAGAAGCTCATCGGATGGCCCGTGCCAACCGTGCTTTCTCCCACTTCTCCCGTCGGTAATAAATAGAAGTTTCGCACTTTAAAAGTTGAGAAGTTTTGATGGCTCGCAAGTACCCCCTGGAACGGTTTAGGAATATCGGAATTATCGCGCATATTGATGCCGGTAAGACCACTACAACCGAACGAATTTTATATTACACCGGTAAAACCCACCGGATTGGCTCGGTTGATGATGGCACCACCGTTACAGACTGGATGGAGCAAGAACGCGAGCGCGGAATTACGATTGTTTCGGCGGCAGTTTCTGCTGTCTGGAAGAATTACCTGATTAATGTCATAGACACACCTGGGCATATTGATTTCACTGCCGAAGTTCAACGCTCTTTGCGAGTTTTGGACGGCGGGGTAGTCGTTTTTGATGCCGTTCAAGGTGTTGAACCACAAAGTGAGACGGTTTGGCGTCAGGCTGACCGCTATGGTGTTCCCCGCATTTGTTTCATTAATAAAATGGACCGAGTGGGCGCTTCTTATGAACGCACCATTGGGATGATCCGCGAGCGTTTAGGTGCCAACCCGGTTGCGGTCCAACTTCCCATCGGCGAAGAAGCTGATTTTGCGGGTTCGGTTGATTTATTTACCGAGATTGCCACGGTTTGGGAAGATACCCTGGGCGCTGAGCCACGGACAATTGATATCCCGGTTGACTTGAAACCTCAGGTCGAATCTATGCGGGAGCGGATGGTGGAGCAAATTGCCGAAACCGATGATGATCTGACCCTCAAATATTTGGATGGGGAAGAGATCACGGTTGATGAGTTGACAGTTGCGCTCCGCAAGGCCGTCATCGCTGGACAGATAACCCCGGTTTATTGTGGGACCTCGTTGCGGAATAAAGGTGTTCAACCGTTATTGGACGCAGTGATTGATTTCTTGCCATCGCCCCTGGATATTCCGGCGGTCAAGGGAACCAACCCGAAAGACGATACTGAGATCGAACGTCCGGCCGAAGATGGTGCGCCAATGAGCGCCTTGGTCTTCAAGATCGTTACCGATCCTTATGTTGGCCGTTTGGCTTACTTGCGAGTTTACTCTGGCAAGATCAAAAAAGGCTCTTCGGTTTATAACCCTGTCAAAGGGAAAAAAGAACGTATTGGTCGCCTGATCCGCATGTATGCTGATCGCCGTGAAGACATCGAAGAAGTCGGTGCCGGTGATATTGCTGCGGTTTTGGGCCTGAAGTTCTCATTTACCGGAGCCACGCTCTGCGATGCATCTAACCAGGTTGTCTTAGAAGATATCACATTCCCTGATCCGGTGATTTCAGTCGCAATCGAACCGAAAACTGTCGCCGATCAGGACCGCATGTCGGAAGCCTTGAGCAAACTCTCGGACGAAGACCCGACATTCCAGGTTCGCTCCGATGCCGAAACCGGTCAAACCCTGATTTCGGGGATGGGTGAGCTTCACCTGGAAGTCTTGGTAGAGCGGATGTTACGCGAATTCCGGGTTCAGGCCCGGGTTGGTCGCCCTCAGGTTGCCTATCGCGAAACGATCACCAAAGTTGTCGAACGGGCCGAATATAAGCACGTCAAACAAACCGGTGGCCGCGGCCAATATGCCCATGTGAGAATGGAATTGGCGCCCGGTGAAAGTGGCAGTGGTATCGAGTTTGAAAGCAAAATCGTTGGTGGAACCATTCCTAAGGAATATATCCCGGCGGTAGAAAAAGGTGTTCGCGAAGCAGCTGAAGGTGGCGCGTTAGCCGGATATCCACTAACCGATGTCAAAGTCCTGCTTTACGATGGCTCTTTTCATGAGGTTGACTCGAACGAAATGGCCTTCAAAACCGCTGGGTCTTTAGCCTTCCGAGAGGGAGTCCAAAAAGGACGCCCGGTTTTACAAGAACCGATGATGAAAACCGAAGTCGTCGTCCCCGAAGAATATCTCGGCGAAGTTATTGGGCAGTTGAATGCCCGTCGTGGTGAAATCCTCGGAATGGATATTCGCCCTGGTAATACCCAGGCCATCAGCGCCTTGATGCCGCTGGCAGAAATGTTTGGGTATGCCACTGAATTACGATCGGCCACTAAAGGTCGCGGCGTATTTACGATGGAATTTGATCATTACGCCAAAGTATCTGAAAAAGTATCCCGCCTCATCATGATGGGTCGGTGATTGAAGAAATAATCATAATATAGCAGAAGTGTTTATCAATTAGGAGATCTCTAATGGCAAAGGAAACATTTGTACGCGATAAGCCCCACTTGAATGTTGGCACCATGGGACATATTGACCATGGGAAAACCACTCTGACTGCGGCGATCACCAAATGGTGTGCGCTGCGCGGCGACGCGGAATTCCGCGCCTTCGATACGATCGACAATGCGCCGGAAGAAAAAGAACGCGGGATCACGATCAACATTGCCCATGTTGAGTACGAGACCGAAAACCGTCACTACGCTCATGTAGATATGCCCGGCCACCGGGACTACATTAAGAACATGATCACGGGTGCGGCCCAGGTTGATGGTGCGATTTTGGTTGTGGCAGCTGGAGACGGCGCCATGCCCCAAACTCGGGAGCACATCTTGCTGGCAAAGCAGGTGGAAGTGCCCAGTGTGGTGGTTTACTTGAACAAAGTCGACATGATGGACGACCCCGAACTGCTCGAGCTGGTTGAAATGGAACTGCGCGAGCTGTTGGATGAGTACGGCTTCCCTGGCGACGAAACCCCGATTGTGAAAGGTTCCGCCCTGCACGCCCTCGAGAGTGAGAGCGAAGATGCGGATGATGAAGTGTATGGCAGCATCAAAGAGCTGTGCCGAGTGATTGACGAATACATCCCCGAACCAGCTCGTGAGGTCGACAAACCCTTCATGATGCATGTAGAAGACGTGTTCTCGATCAAAGGCCGCGGCACCGTGGTGACTGGCCGGATCGACCGAGGCATGGTCCATGTGGGTGACCCCGTCCAGATCGTAGGGCTGCGAGACGAAATCGTCGACACGACCTGCACCGGTGTGGAAATGTTCCACAAGCTGTTGGATGAAGGTATGGCTGGAGACAATGTTGGTCTCTTGCTGCGGGGTATCGACCGAGATGATGTTGAGCGCGGGATGGTGATTGCCAAACCGAAGAGCATCAACCCGCACACCAAGTTTGCGGCAGAAGTGTACGTGCTGCGCAAAGACGAAGGTGGCCGGCACAAACCGTTCTTCCCTGGCTATCGCCCGCAGTTCTACTTCAAGACGATGGACGTGACCGGTGCGATCACCTTGCCGGAAGGCGTGGAAATGGTAATGCCTGGTGACCGGGTAGAGATGGATGTAGAGTTGATTGTACCGGTAGCGATGGAAGTGGGTTCCAACTTCGCGATTCGTGAAGGTGGTCTGACCGTTGGCGCTGGTGTTATCACCGCGATTGAGAAATAG